>DBRA01000073.1:22565-26615 GCA_002305445.1 Clostridiales bacterium UBA1380
CCGGAGACGACGTGCGACACCGAGGTCATCCTGCTCCTGTACATGGAGTACGGCCCCGAATTCGTCTCGATGCTCAACGGCATTTATGCGATTGCGATATACGACGGCGCGCGCGGGCAGCTTTTTCTGGCGCGCGACAGGGCGGGCGTCAAGCCGCTGTTTTATACAGTATGCGGCGACGGCCTGCTCGTTTTCGGCTCCGAGATAAAGGCGCTGTTCGCGCACCCGTCGGTAACGCCGAAGGTCGATAAAAACAGCTTCCGCGAGATATTCGGGATCGGCCCCGCGAGGACGCCGGGCTGCGGCGTTTTCGTCGGCATAAGCGAAATCAGGCCCGGCCACTGCGCCGTTTACAATAGGGACGGCCTCGCCGTCAGAAAATACTGGGATCTGACCGCGGCGGAGCACACCGACAGCTACGAAAAGACCGTCGAGACGGTGTCTTATCTCGTCACCGACTCGATAATGCGGCAGATGGTGTCGGACGTCCCCGTCTGCTCGTTTCTCTCCGGCGGGGTCGACTCGAGCATCGTCACCGCGACGGCGTGCGAAACGTTCGACGATCCGTCCGGCTTCAACACGTTCTCGTTCGACTTCACCGGCAACGACGAATATTTCGAAGCGAACAGCTTTCAGCCCGAGCGCGACAACAAATACGTCGACATCATGCTGCGGCGGTACGCGACGAACCACACCGATCTGCTCTGCGGCGAGCGCGACCTTGCGGAGCTTCTGTACGAGGCGACATGCGCAAAGGACCTGCCGGGCATGGCGGACGTCGACGCGTCGCTATTATACTTCTGCCGGATAGTCAGCCGGTCGAACAAGGTCGTGCTGACCGGCGAGTGCGCCGACGAGATTTTCGGCGGGTACCCGTGGTTCTACCGTCCTGAGCTGACGGCGGGCGATATGTTCCCGTGGTCGCGCAACATGGACACGCGAAAGCTGCTACTCGACGACACCTTCGCAAAATCGCTTGACCTTGAGGACTACGCGTATGAGGCGTATAAAACGTCGGTCGCGCAGACGCCGCTTCTCGACGGCGAATCCGCCGCCGCGCGAAAGCACAGGCAGATCACGTACATCAACATCAAGTGGTTCATGCAGACCCTGCTCGACCGCATGGACCGCACGAGCATGCATTACGGGCTCGAAGCGCGCGTGCCGTTTGCCGACCACCGCATCATCGAATACGTCTACAACGTGCCGTGGGAGATGAAATACAGGGACGGCGTAGAGAAGTCGCTTCTTCGCGAAGCGTTCCGCGGACGCCTTCCCGACGAGGTGCTGTTCCGCAAGAAAAGTCCGTACCCGAAGACGTACAGCCCGCACTATCAGTCGGCGCTCGCGGAAAAGCTCGGGAGCATTATGCAAAATCCGGACAGCCCGCTGCGGCTTATATGCGACAGGCGGAAGGTGGCGGAGTTTCTGCGTTCGCCTGCGGAATACGGGAAGCCGTGGTTCGGGCAGCTGATGGCGTCCGCCCAGCTTATCGCGTATTTCATCCAGCTTGACCACTGGTTCTCGATCTACAAGCCGGAGCTGTGCTTTGACTGAAACCTTTTGCGCGTGTATGCGTCTGTTTATCCGCTGAAAACGTAAAAAACGCGCCAGTTATGTACAGTATATGTAATTATAACACGATATGGAATGTATATCCATACGGCTGAATAAATATTTATATATTTCCGGAGCTCAAACGGTTTTCCTATAAAAATATAAATGCAAAACAGCGGCGCGCGTCCCACGCGGCACTTGCAAAATATACGCATTTGCGTTATAATATAGCATAAAACTGTCGGATTCACGGTAAAAAAGCCGTTTAACGGTTAAAATCGAAAGGAAACCATAAAATGGATAAAAAACTGCGCCGCACCATCGTCGCCGGCAACTGGAAAATGAACAACACAGTCGAAACCGCACGCGCCGCCGTCCTCGAGACCGCGCGTCTTACCGCCGATGCCGAAGTCGGCGTCGTGCTGTGCGTGCCGTTCACGGACATCACAGCCTGCGTAGAAGCCGCGCGCGGCTCGAAGGTCAAGATCGGCGCGCAGAACGTCCACTGGGAGAAGAAGGGCGCGTTCACGGGCGAGATCAGCGCTGACATGCTCGCCGAGACGGGTGCGGAGTACGTCATCATCGGCCACTCGGAGCGCCGCCAGTACTTCGGCGAGACCGACGAAACCGTCAACGCGCGCGTCAAAGCCGCGCTCGCCGCCGGCTTTACGGTGATCCTCTGCGTCGGCGAAGTCAAGGAGCAGCGCTTGGCCGGAATCACGCACGAGGTGCTCGGCATACAGATGAAGCTCGACCTCGCGGGCGTGACAGCCGAGGAGCTTTCGCGCATCGTCATCGCCTACGAGCCCGTCTGGGCGATCGGCACCGGCCTCGTCGCGACGCCGGAGCAGGCCGAGGACGCCTGCAGGTGCATCCGCGAAATCATAGCCGGACTGTACGGCGCCGCCGCCGCCGCCGCGATGACGATTCAGTACGGCGGATCCATGAACGAAACGAACGCGAAGGAGCTGCTCGCCTGCCCGGACATCGACGGCGGACTCATCGGCGGCGCATCGCTCGTACCCGAGAAATTCGCGAAAATAGTCGCCTTCGCAAACGAGGGATGATCCGGCGCGCCGCGACGCACGCCGTCCCGATTCCAGCGCCCGCCGCGCGACAGGCAAAAATAAAGGGGAGGAGAATGCCGTGATAAAAACACCGCTGCGCTTCACAGCATTGACGGCACTTTTTGTCGCAGTTTTCGCGCTGCTTCTCGCGCCGGCAGGCTTCGCCGCGGGCGAAACGTCCGGCACCGTCGTCGCGACGCTCAAGGACTACAAGACCGTCAGCGCGCAGATAACGCTCGATCAGGACTACGTCGGCTCGCATCCGGGCGCGCAGATATACCTGTTCGCGTTCGAGCCGTGGGAGCCGGTCTCGACGCTTGATTCGAAAAAGCCCGTCGCCTTCGCGCCCATAAAGCGCCAGATGACGCTCGAGGCGCCGTATATACGCGACGACGGCGGCACCCGCAAGTACTGCAAGTTTCTGGCGGCGCAGATGAATAAAGACGGCTCATACGAAGCAATAACCGCCGCCGTGTACATAACCGACTTCGGCTCGACGGCCGAAAACACGGCGGCGTACCCGCTGCTTTACGGCAAAAAAGGCCTGCGCATCCAGCAGATGGCCGACGCGCAGACGCTCGGCGTCGCGCACACGGTCATAAACGCGTCGATCGACGAGTTCATCATACCCGGGCACACCGACGACGCCGTGTCAGTCGAGATCGGCGGCGTAGTCGTATTCTTTGACGGCGCCAAGGTCGACGCGCTCGACCGCCGCATCAAGGCGTGCACGGACGCGGGCATACACGTCTATCTTTACATACTGCTCGGTCCGCGCGCGGACAGGCCCGACGCTCTCTCCGCGCTGTGGCCGCAGAACGCCGGCAGCGCCGCGTTCTACTCGCCCGACACGACGACCGAGGATGGCGCGCGCATGGTAGAGGCGTTTTTGGAGCTGCTCGCGGAGCGCTATACGCGCGACGACCGCAAGTACGGCTTCGCCGGCTCGTTCATCATCGGATACGAGGTAAACGAGCGCACGCTCTACAACGACTCCGGCGACGTCGCTGGCGACGCGTACATATGGCGCTACGCCGCGCTCGTCAGGATGGCGGACGTCGCGCTGCGCAGCCACTATAAAAACGGACGCGTCTACGTCTCCGTCGGCAACCGCTGGAACGCCGAGGGCGGCGAGGGCTCGTTCACCGCGCGCGAATTTCTGACAGGCTTCGCGGCGGCCTCGCGCTACGGCGGCGACTTCGCCTGGGGCATATCGGCCGCGTGCCGCCCGTCGGATACGTCGATTGCGACCGTGTGGGACGACCTCGGCGCGACCGAAGGCTACGACACCCCGTATCTAACCCCCGCGAATCTGTCCGTGCTGACGTCCTTCATGAAGACGGAGGGCATGCTGTATAACGGCGCGCCGCGCCGCATCGTCATAAACGAGTTCGGCGTCGCCGCCGACACCTCCGACGCGCTCGCG
>DBRA01000073.1:26706-27791 GCA_002305445.1 Clostridiales bacterium UBA1380
ATCGACATAACCGAGCCGTCCGACATGGTGACGAAGGTGCTGAAGGCGCTCGGCGCCGACCTGTGGTCGGGCGACGTCGGCTCGAACCTGCGTTATTCGCCCGGACGCAAGCTGATAAAGGGCTATCCGCTCGCTGGAGCGTCCGCTCCGGACTCGAAGGGTGAGGCGGTATTCGACTTCGCCGACGGCGAAACGCACGGCTTTTTCGCAGCCGAGGGCGGGGCGTTCGCGCTCTGCCGCCCGACAGCCAACGAGAAGAACGAGTCGGTGACGGCGCTGTATGTGTCGCTCGACGCGACTTCGCGCGACTGGATGGGCGCGGGCGTAGACCTCGCGTCATATCCGGACGCGCTGAAAAAGGCTAAATATCTGCGCGTCACCGTGTTCCCGGAGCTTGCGGGAGCGGAAAATGTTTCGGTGATGATACGCCTGTTCGGCAAGAGCGCCGAGATGCCCGTCGCGTTCGAGGGTACGGCAAAGGTGTCGGCCGGCAAGTGGAGCGAGCTCTGCTTCGACGTCGGCGAATTCACCGGACTGATCGATACGCCGGTGTCGGCGCGCGTCTGGGTAAAATCCGACGCTCAGGCGGAGGGCGACTGGGGACTTTACGTCGGGTCGCTGTCCGTCGTACGCGAGGGCGGGATGCCGATAATCGCAAAGGTCATCCTGATATCGCTCGCCGTTCTTGCTCTGCTCGCCGGAGGCGCAGCGGTCGCTTACGTTTTATGGCGCAAAAACGAGGAGAAGCGCCGCCGCCTCGCCGGCCTGCCCATAACGGCCGACCCGCTTATGCCCGACTTCATCGGCAGACGCGCCATGCGAAACGCTGCCGCGAACCGTGCCGCGTCCGGTGCGCGCGGCAATACAAACCGCCGCCCCGCCGCTCCGCGCGGAAATACACGGAACGTGCCGCGTCAGTCGACGCAGAATATGCCGCGCCAGTCGACGCAGACCGTACCGCGTCAAGCTACGCAGAACACACCGCGCCAGTCGACGCAGAATGTGCCGCGTCAAGCTACGCAGAACGTGCCGCGCCAGTCGACGCAGAACGTGCCGCGTCAAGCTACGCAGAACGTGACGCGCCA
>DBRA01000073.1:27825-34777 GCA_002305445.1 Clostridiales bacterium UBA1380
AGCGACAGCCGCCGCATGTTCGATTTCGAGTCCGACTCCGGCGAGAACATACGCTGACGCAAAAAGCAGATTAGTAATAAAAGGGCTTCCCGCCAATCGGGAAGCCCTTTTGTTATTTTATCGGTTATTCGCTTTTTCGAGCGCGCCGCAGCGCCGCGGCGGTCACTTCTTCGCTCCGGCACCGCTCGCGGCCGACGCTCCTGCACGCACTCCTGTCGAAAACGCGATCTGAAGGTTGAACCCGCCCGTGTACGCGTCGACGTCGATGACCTCGCCCGCGAAGTATAGTCCGCTCACGAGCCGCGACGCCATCGTGCCCGGGTCGATCTCGCGGACGTCGACGCCGCCGCGCGTCACGACCGCCTGCGCGATAGGCGCGAAGTCCCTAATCGGGAACACAAGGCGCTTGAAGGTCTCGAGCAGCACGCGGCGCGTCTCCTTTGTGACCGAGTTGATTTTTATGTGCGGGTCCGCGCCGGCCGCCGCAATAAAGTACGGTATCAGCTTGGACGGGAGCAGGTCGTTGAGCGCATTGCACAAATTGCGGTTCTGGTATTTGGCGAAATCGGAGAGAATCCTGCGGCCGAGCGTCGCTTCGTCGAGCCCCGGCTTAAGGTCGATCTCCGCGTCGTAGAGCTCGGGCGACGAATCCTCGATGTGCGCCGAAGCGGACAGCACGAGAGGGCCCGATATGCCGTCGTCGGTGAACAGCATCTCGCCCAGCTCCTCATAGACGACACGCCCGCCGCGCTTCCGCAGCGTCAGAGTTACGTTGCGAAGCGACAGCCCCTCGAGCGACGATACGTCGCATGCGGTGCGCAGTGCGACGAGCGAGGGAGATAGAGGGGTGACCGTATGCCCGAGCGCACGCGCGAAGCGGTATCCGTCGCCGCGCGAGCCGGTTCCGGGATACGACATTCCGCCCGTCGCTATGATGACGGCGTCGGCGGGGTGAAATTCATCACCGGACGCGGTTTGTCCGCCGCCCTCGCCGACAGAGCGCGTCAGCACGCCGGTCACGGCGCCGTCCGCGGTTTCGATGCCGGTGACCTCAGCGCGCACAAGAACGGCGCCGCTGTCGCGGGCGTAGCGCGTGAGCGCGCGCACGATGTCGGACGCCTTGTCCGACACGGGGAACACGCGCCGCCCGCGCTCCGTCTTGAGCGGGACGCCGAGCGATTCGAACAGAGCCATCGTGTCCGNNCGGCGTGAAGCCGAAGATCGACGAGTACATAAAGCGCGGGTTGCGCACGATGTTTTTGAGAAACTCCGCCGGCTCGCAGTCGTTCGTCAGATTGCAGCGTCCCTTGCCGGTGATGCCGAGCTTGCGCCCGGGNNTTGTGCTCGTACAGCGTCACATCGGCGCCCGCTCTAGCGGCCGTCGCCGCCGCCATAAGTCCCGCCGCGCCCGCGCCGATAACGGCTACGCGGTTGCTGTTGGTGCTCACGACTTTTTCGCCTTCGGCTTTCCGCCGGCTTTTTTGAGCGCGTACGATGCCGCGGCGCTGCCGTCTTTATCGCCGTCGCCCGAGTGCGATGTTCCGTCGAACGTGTACGCGTCGCCTTTGGCGTAGACGTCGTACTCGTCCCAGATGCGCTCGAGCCGGCCGAACGTCTCCGACAGCTCCGCTTTGCGCTTCTTGGCGATGGCGACGATCAGGGCGTTGACGATCGACAGCGGCGCGACGAGCGAATCGACAAAGCTCGCCATGTCGGAGCGCGCGGTGAGCAGGTCGTCCGCCTTGGGTGCGATCGGCGACGCGTCGGAGTCTGTGACGGCGATAATGCGCGCGCCCTGCGAGTGCGCGTAGTCTACGGCGTTGATGATGCGCTTAGAATAGCGCGGGAACGTCACGGCGATCATGACGTCGCCCGTGCCGATGCGCAGTATCTGCTCGAATATCTCGCTGCCGCTCGTCGTGTTGACGAGCCGCACGTTGTCAAATACGAGCGAGAGGTTGTACGCGAGCGTGCCCGCGAGAAACGACGACGAGCGCACGCCGACCACAAAAATTGTGCGCGCGCTCAAAATCGACTCGACGGCGCGGTCAAACGCGACGCGGTCGATGCTCTCGAGCGTGTCCTTGATCTTCTCGGCGTCGGAGGACAGCACGCTGCCGAGGATATCGTCGTCGCCGATGCGGTCGTTCGTTATTTCGATGCGCTGGACGGCGGTCAGCCGTGTGCGCGCCAGCTCGCCGAGGCTCCGCTGGAGCTCCGGGTAGCCCGAGTAACCGAGCTCGTCGGCGAACCGGACAACGGTAGATTCCGATACTCCCGCTTCGGCGCCGAGCCTGGCGGCGGTCATATAAGCCGCGCGGTCATAGTGCGCGGTGATGTATGCGGCGATGCGCCTCTGACCCTTCGACAGCTTAGGCGCGGCGGCGTTTAGCCGCGTAAGAAGATCCTCGTGCATGAATATACAACCGCTCCGTTTATTTATTAAAATGTAACGTTTATATGGTCTCGCTGTCGCGGCCGATGTCGCGGCGGTAGAACATACCGTCGAACGAGATGAGCGCCGCTGCCTCGTATGCGCGCGCGAGCGCTTCGCGCATGGTCGGCGCCGTCGCGGTCACGTCGAGCACGCGGCCGCCGTTTGTCACAAGCTCGCCGCCCTCCGTCGCTGTGCCGGCGTGGTATACATATACGCCGTCGAGCGCGCCCGCGCGGTCGATGCCGCTGATGACCTTGCCCTTTTCGTACTTGACGGGGTAGCCGCCGGACGCCAGCACGACGCATGCGGAGACGTCGTCGCTCCACTCGACCGGCAGCTGCGACAGCGTGCCGTCGATGCACGCGTCGACGATGTCGAGAAGGTCCGTCTTGAGGCGCGGTAGCACGACCTCGGCCTCGGGGTCGCCGAAGCGCGCGTTGTATTCGATGACCTTCGGCCCTTCCGCGGTTATCATGAGCCCGAAGTAGATGACGCCCTTGAACGGGCGCCCCTCAGCGCGCATCGCGGCGATGGTCGGCAGGAATATCTCGTCCGTGCAGCGGCGGGCGACCTCGGGCGTGTAGACGGGCGAGGGCGAATATGCGCCCATGCCGCCTGTGTTGAGCCCGCGGTCGCCGTCGAACGCGCGCTTGTGATCCTGCGACGACACCATAGGGACGACGGTCTCGCCGTCCGTGAACGCGAGCACCGTGACCTCTCGGCCGCGCAAAAACTCCTCGACGACGACGGACGCGCCGGCATCGCCGAAGGCTCGCTGCTCCATGATGGACGCTATCGCCGCGTCGGCTTCGTCGCGGTTCTGCGCGATGATGACGCCCTTGCCGAGCGCGAGCCCCTCCGCCTTGACGACGACGGGGTACTCGCCGCGGCCGAATATATATTCACGCGCGGCGGCGGGATCGGCGAAGGTCTCGTACGACGCCGTCGGAATGCCGTATTTCTTCATCAGGTTCTTGGAGAACACCTTGCTGCCCTCGATTACGGCGGCGCGCGCGTTCGGCCCGAACGCGCGTATGCCCACGGCTTCGAGCGCGTCGACGGCGCCGAGCACGAGCGGGTCGTCGGGCGCGACGAACACGAGGCCGACGCGCTTTTCCTTCGCGGCGGCGACGATGCCGTCTATATCGGTCGCCTTGACGGGGATGCACTCGGCGAGCTCGGCGATTCCTGCGTTTCCGGGCGCGCAGTACAGCTTTCCCGCGCGCTTTGACGCTGCGAGCGCCTTAATTATCGCATGTTCGCGGCCGCCGCCGCCGACGACGAGTATATCCGTCATGTTCTTCGTTCTCCCCGTTTTAATATCCTTTGCAGTCTGCGTTTATTATTCCTGCAAAACCTGCGGAATTATTATACAGCAAGAAGATGTCTTTTTCAAGAGGGCGGCGCGCCGCCCTCCGCGCCGCACCTGCCGACGACACGCGCGTTAAGTACGCATTTTCGACTTTGTAAATATATGTCACAAAAAGAAATGACACGCTTGGATTATTATGCTATACTGTTGTCGCGGCGACGGGGTTATACAAAAATGCGCGGGATTTTACAAGGCATTTTACACAGTCTGCGGCTGCTCACCGAGCGATTATAAAAAAATAAATGGCAGACAAGGATTTACCGTTTTCGCGCCGCCTGCTTCGAAGCGATGGGCATGCCGGACGAAGCCGAAGCCGATTACGAAAAGTCGACGGAGCTCGAGAGGGATAAGACCTATGTGAACCGCTTCCGCATCTCGCGCTGCCTTAAGGCGAAGCAATACGATAAAGCCGCACAGCTCGCGAAAAAGGCGCTCGCGCAGATAAAGGACGCGGGCGAGTCGCCCGTCACGCGCGCGTATGAATACCTGATCGCAATGCAGCCGGACAAAGCGATTGCGGAGCTTAAGGGTGTGAAGGAGAGCGACGACTGCCATAGAGCCGCGTCGGAGCTGCTCGAAGCGCTGTCCGGCTGAAAAACGCGATATCCGCGCCTTTATCGCCGCGGTTGACAAACACGGTCGATTCATGGTACAATAATCACGCCGCGTGCGCGGTATTAAAATATTAAGGAAGTAAGGCGCAGCCACAAAATTAACATGAAGACAGACGTTTTAATCATAGGCGCAGGTCCGGCCGGCATATTCACGGCGATAGAACTGATCCGCCACAATTACCACGGAAAAATCACAATGGTCGAAAAGGGTCTGCCCGTCGACCAGCGCCGCTGCCCCAAGACGACGACGAAGCGCTGCGTCAACTGCAAACCGAACTGCAATATAACGACGGGCTTCTCCGGCGCGGGCGCGTTCTCCGACGGCAAGCTTTCGCTGTCATGCGAGGTCGGCGGCAGCCTGCCGGAGCTGATCGGCGAAAACTACGCTCAGGAGCTCATCGACTACACCGACTCGATATACCTCGAGTTCGGCGCGGACAGCACAGTCGAAGGCATAAACGCCTATGAAAAGGTCAAGGAGATACGCAAAAACGCGATACGCGCGGGGCTGAAGCTCGTCGACTGCCCGATACGCCATCTCGGCACCGAGAAGGCGCACACGCTGTATCTGTCGATACAGAACTGGCTCATAGAGAAGGGCGTCGAGATACTGTTCTCGCACGAATGCAACCGCCTCATAATCGAGGACGCGAAGTGCGCCGGTGCGTATCTGCGCCGCGGCGGAGACGAATTCGAGTGCTACGCGGCTCACACCATCGTGGCGACGGGGCGCCGCGGAGCCGACTGGCTCGAGCGCCAGTGCGCTCAGTTCAACATCGCGCATCAGCCCGGAACCGTCGACATCGGCGTCAGAGTCGAGGTGCGCAACGAGGTCATGGAGTTCGTCAACAACGTGCTCTACGAATCGAAGCTGATCGGCTACCCGCTGCCGTTCAAGAACAAGGTGCGCACCTTCTGCCAGAACCCCGGCGGCTACGTCAGCCAGGAGAACTACGACAACGAGCTCGCCGTCGTCAACGGCCACTCGTTCAAGGATCAGAAGTCGAACAACACAAACGTCGCGATCCTCTGCTCGCACAACTTCTCCGACCCGTTCAACCAGCCCATCGCATACGCGCAGAAGGTCGGCGAGCTGACAAACATGCTCGGCAACGGACACATCCTCGTCCAGCGCTTCGGAGACATCCTCGACGGCAAGCGCACATGGCAGAAGGAGCTGTCGCACTCGAACGTGGTGCCGACGCTGCCCGACGCCGTCGCGGGCGACATCACCGCCGCGATGCCGTACCGCGCGATGACGAACATCATCAACTTCATACACTCCGTCGACACCGTCGTGCCCGGCTTCGCCGCGCCCGAGACGCTGCTCTATTCGCCTGAGCTGAAGTTCTACTCCAACAAGATCAGGATGGACGCCGACCTCAACACGAACATCGCCGGTCTGCACTGCCTCGGCGACTCGAGCGGCTGGACGCGCGGACTGATGATGGCGTCGGTCATGGGTGTTCTGATGGGCAAAAAGCTGCTCGCTGCGGACGGCGTCGATCCCGACGGAGCCGTTGCCGCGATTAACGCATAAAAAAGAGTAATAATTCTTTCCGGAACCGAATAATTATTGTCAAAAAGTAGTTGTCATACCAACAATTATGTTGTATAATGGTTACAAGTTGGACATCCGGTCGATCATTTGACGAAAACGGAAAACCGACAATATTATTACCGGAGGAGCGATATGGCTTTCTGCAAAAACTGCGGTACGCAAATCAAAGACGACGCGAAGTTCTGTCCGTCCTGCGGCACGGTTGCTGGCTCTGAGGAGCCTGCCGGCCAGCAGCAGCAACAGCAGCAGCCCGCCGATAAGGTCCAGGGCGCGATCAATCAGGCGAAGAACACTCCCGACTACACCGCGAGCATGGATCCGAACGACATAACGCAGAACAAAGTCATGGCGATTCTAGCGTATTTCGGCATTCTCGTGCTCATACCGATCCTGGCTGCAAAGGATTCGCCGTTTGCTAAGTTCCACTCGAACCAGGGGCTGATCCTGTTCATCGCAAGCATCTTATTCACGGTCATCAACGCAATTCCGATCCTTGGCCAAATTATCGCTTTCATCGGCGGAATAATCACCTTCGTTCTCTTCCTCATCGGCGTCATCAACGCCGCCCAGGGCAAGGCGAAGGAACTGCCCGTCATCGGGAAATTCCGCATCCTTCCCTGACAGCAGTTATACATAGGAGGGTTCCGAAAAAGCCGGTTTAAAGCCGGCTTTTTGCGTTCCGGATAATACGCGGCCCAAAATTTACAATGAGCATGTAGACAAAACCGGACATATGGCGTTATAATAATACATTATCGGCCACATGTGATTTATGCCGCGCGGCGGATAAATTCCGCCCGGCGGCGCGCCAGCGCCGGACGCCGCACAAAACGAAAGGTAACTCGGAATATGAATACAAAACGTTTTTTGAAAGCGCTGACTGCGCTCGTTCTCGCGGTATGCATGCTGCTTCCGCTCGCCGCCTGCTCGACTTCCGGCACGACGGTCATGTCCTACGGCAGATCGAA
>DBRA01000073.1:34804-41609 GCA_002305445.1 Clostridiales bacterium UBA1380
AACGCGCTTTTCACGTCTGTCATCATGCGCAACGTGCAGACGACGCTCGTCGCGGGCGAGCTCTTCGACCAGTACGGGCTCGAGATACCGAAGGAAACGCTCGATAAGATCGACGCGTACATCGCCGATCTGATAAAGGAGCAGGCGAACGGCTCCAAGAGCGCTTTCAACCAGATCGCCTCGGCCTACGGCGTCAACGCCAAGATCCTGCGCGAGATATACATCGCCGAGGAAAAGGTGAACGCGCTGTACGACTACTTCTACGGCGATAACGGCACGGAGACTATAACCGACAGCGACAGGCAGTCGTTCCTCGAAAAGAACTACACGCATTTTATGCACCTGTACGTGAACAACGTCTACTACTACGAGAAGGACGAAAACGGCAACTACATCACGGACTCGGACGGCAACGCGAAAGTCTCGGCGCTGACCGGCGACGCGCTCGCCGAAAAGAACGCGCACATCGAGGAGATCGACGCGGCGATGGAGGCCGACGGCGACAGTTTTGACTTCGACGCCTACTACGATAAATATTCCGATGACAAGTTCTACCCCGACGGCTATTACATGACGACGCAGTCGCAGTTCATAGCCGAGGTTCTGTCCGCGGCGTTCACGACCGAGGTCGGCAAGGTTGCGAAGGTGAAGTCCGACTACGGCGTGCACTATATAAAGCGCCTTCCGATCGAGGAAAAAGCGTGGGAGAAAGAGAGCTACGCCGACTTTTTCCAAGACTACGACAACACGGTCGGGCAGTATCTGTATCAGCAGCTCATTGACGCCGACGCCGTCAACGTCACGCTCAACGAGGCCGAACTCGCATCGATAACGATCGCCGACGTCAAGGCGAACTACAACTTCTGACCGTGGACAGAAGCGACGCACCGTTCCGCAAACGGTTCGTAAAAAACGACTCCGGCTTTGTCTGCGCCGCCTGCGGCGCTGACGTGCCGCCGCTCGGCTACAGTTCGCGCAACCACTGCCCGCGCTGTCTCTGCTCGCTGCACGTCGATGTGTTGCCGGGCGACAGGGGGGCCGACTGCGGCGGCATCATGCGGCCGGTCTCGGCGCTTGCCGACGCGAAGCGCGGCTTTATCATAATCCACCGCTGCGACAGATGCGGCGAGCTGCGCCGCTGCGCCGCCGCCGACGACGATAACAGAGCGCTTCTCGTAGTGCTCACCTCGCGCGGGCAGGAGTTTGCCGCGGCGGCGCAGCCGGCTCAGCCGAAAAAGAGCGCGTACCCGCGCAAAAAATCGCCGCGCGGACGCGGCGGGGAGATGATACCATGACAGCTCCGATTTATTCGCGCCGCGGCGCAAGGGAGCCGACGGTCGAGCCGATTCCGATACGGCTCTACGGCATCGCGCGCGAATCAATCGTCGACGGGCCGCGGCTGCGCTTCGTCGTATTCACGCAGGGCTGCCCGCACAGGTGCCCCGGCTGTCACAACCCCGGCAGCCACGATCCGGCGGGGGGATTTGACAGCGACGTCGCGAAGATATTCGCGGAGTACCGAAAGAATCCGCTACTCCGCGGCATAACCTTTTCGGGCGGCGAGCCGTTTCTGTGGGGGCACGCGCTCGCGGCGCTCGGTCGCGCGGTGCGCGAGACGGGCGGCGACGTGATGGTCTACTCCGGCTGGACATACGAGCAGCTTCTCGTGAAGGCGGAGAGCGAGTCCGGCGTGCGCGAGCTGCTCGAAGCGGCGAACTACCTCGTCGACGGGCCGTATATCGCCGAGCAGCGGGATCTGTCGCTGCAGTATCGCGGCAGCCGAAACCAGCGCATTCTCGACGTGACGTGCTATCCGAACAGCACGCGCGCGGCAGTCGTCGAATTCGACCGGTCGGGCAGAGCGCGCGAAGTCAAAAATGAGAGCCCGCCGGTTTAACCGAACCGCCTGTCGGCTTTACACCTGCTTTTATCGATAAAACACATTCAAGGAGGCTGCAATGGAAGAATCCTCCCGCTACCTCGCGCTCGGCGCGTCCGCGACGAAGGACGACGTGAAAAAAGCCGTCAAGGCGCAGTCGAAGGGCGAGTACCCCGGCGCGTTCTGCAAGCTGATCGCCGACCGGCACATAGACGGCGCCTCGGACGCCGTCTGCGCGTTTCACGCCGACGGCGCCGGCACAAAGTCGGCGCTCGCCTATATAAAGTACCGTGAAACGGGCGACGCGTCGGTGTTCTCCGGCATCGCGGTCGACAGCGCCGTCATGAACCTCGACGATCTTCTCTGCATCGGCGCGACCGACGGCTTCGTGATGTCGAACACGATCGGCCGCAACGCGCACCTTGTCGGCGGAGCCGCCGTCTCCGCCGTCATCGAGGGCTACGAGCGCTTCGTCGAAAAGATGGCGGCATACGGCATCGGCATAACGATGTCCGGCGGCGAGACGGCCGACGTCGGCGACCTTGTTCGCACCATCATCGTTGACTCCACCTTTTACGTAAAGCTGCGGCGCGAGGACGTCGTCGACGCATCGAACATCGCGCCCGGGGACATCATCGTCGGGCTCGCGTCGTTCGGCCGCGCGCCGTGGGAGGACGCGCCGTACAACGCCGGCATGGGCTCGAACGGCCTTACGGCCGCGCGCCATATGCTGCTCTCGCACGTCTACGCCGAGAAGTACCCCGAGTCATATTCGCCCACCGTCGACCCCGCCGCGGTCTACACGGGTAAGTATCTGATCACCGACCGGCTCGACGGCGCACCGGAGGGCGTGACCGTCGGCGACGCGATCCTTTCGCCGACGCGCACGTACGCGCCCGTCATCGCCGCCGTGCTCGCGTCACGCCGCGCCGATATACACGGCATAATCCACTGCACCGGCGGCGCGCAGACGAAGTGCCTCGGCTTCGGACAGCCCGGCAACCTTTATATAAAGGACAACCTGTTCCCGACGCCGCCGCTGTTCGCCGCGCTCGCGGACGCGGGCGTGATGAACGGCGCGGAGCTGTACCGCGTATTCAACATGGGCAGCCGCATGGAGCTGTACGTCCGCTCCGCCGCCGCCGCGGACGACATCATATCGATCTCGCGCACGCTCGGAGTAGACGCGCGCATAATCGGCCGCGTCGAAAAGAATTCGGACGGAAAGACGTCGCTGCGGCTGAAAAACCCCGATACGGGCGAAGTTTACTCGTATTGACGCGGGTTATGTAAAAAAATTTTTAACATTGATGTCCGTATGTAGCTTAAGCTTGAAATATATGGTATACTATAATTTGAGTCTTGTAAAAAAATATAGAGGATAAGCAAAGAAAGGATTTATTTGCATGAAGAAGTACCTCTACCTGTTCTCTGAAGGCAACGGCAGCATGCGCGAGCTGCTCGGCGGCAAAGGTGCCAACCTTGCAGAAATGACCAACCTCGGCCTGCCGGTACCGCAGGGCTTCACGATCACGACCGAAGCCTGCACGCAGTACTACGAAGACGGCGAAACCATCAACGAAGAGATTCAGAACTCCATTATGGAATACATCGAGAAGCTCGAGCATATCGCCGGTAAGAAGTTCGGCGATCTCGAGAACCCGCTTCTCGTCTCCGTCCGTTCCGGCGCCCGCGCGTCGATGCCCGGCATGATGGACACGATCCTGAACCTCGGTCTGAACGAGCAGGTCGTCGAAGTCATGGCCCGCAAGTCCGGCAATCCCCGCTGGGCATACGACTGCTATCGCCGCTTCATCCAGATGTACTCCGACGTCGTCATGGAGGTCGGTAAAAAGTATTTCGAAGCGCTCATCGACAAGATGAAAGAGGAGCGCGGCATCACTCAGGACGTCGATCTCACCGCCGATGACTTGAAGGAGCTTGCCAACCAGTTCAAAGCCGAATATAAGTCCAAGATCGGCGCCGACTTCCCGTCCGACCCGAGAGAGCAGCTCATGGGCGCGGTCAAGGCCGTGTTCCGTTCGTGGAACAACCCCCGCGCTATCTACTACCGCCGCATGAACGACATCCCGGGCGACTGGGGCACCGCCGTCAACGTCCAGATGATGGTGTTCGGCAACCTCGGCGATACGTCCGGCACGGGCGTCGCCTTCACGCGCAACCCCGCCACCGGCGAGAAGAAGCTCTACGGCGAGTTCTTAATGAACGCGCAGGGCGAAGACGTCGTCGCCGGCGTCCGCACCCCGAAGAAGATAGACCAGCTCAAGGAAGAGATGCCCGAGGTGTACGAGCAGTTCGTCAAGATCTGCGACACGCTCGAGAAGCACTACCGCGACATGCAGGACATGGAGTTCACGATCGAGGATCGCAAGCTCTTCATGCTCCAGACGCGCAACGGCAAGCGCACCGCCGCCGCCGCGCTCAAGATCGCGTGCGACCTCGTCGACGAGGGCATGATCACGCCGAAGGAAGCCGTCTGCATGATCGACCCGAAGCAGCTTGACGCGCTTCTGCACCCGCAGTTCGACGCCAAGGCGCTCAAAGCCGCGAAGCCGATCGCGTCCGCGCTCGCCGCTTCCCCCGGAGCCGCCTGCGGTAAGATAGTCTTCACCGCCGAGGACGCCGTCGCCGCCAGCAAGAAGGGCGAAAAGGTCGTTCTCGTCCGCCTCGAGACCTCGCCCGAGGACATCGAAGGCATGCACGCTTCGCAGGGTATCCTCACCGTCCGCGGCGGTATGACTTCTCACGCCGCCGTCGTCGCCCGCGGCATGGGCACCTGCTGCGTATCCGGCTGCGGCGAGATCAAGATCGACGAAGAGGCGAAGCAGTTCGAGCTCGCCGGCCGTATCTTCCGTGAAGGCGACTGGATCTCCCTCGACGGCTCCACCGGCAACATCTACGGCGAAGCCATCCCGACCGTCGCCGCTTCCATCGGCGGCGAGTTCGGCCGCATCATGGCGTGGGCCGACGAATACCGCACCCTCAAGGTCCGCACCAACGCCGACACCCCGAAGGATGCGAAGCAGGCCGCCACGTTCGGCGCCGAAGGCATCGGCCTCTGCCGCACCGAGCACATGTTCTTCAACCCCGACCGCATCCCGGCCATCCGCGAGATGATCTGTGCCGACACCGTCGAAGCGCGCGAAAAAGCGCTGGACAAGCTGCTCCCGATGCAGCAGGGCGACTTCGAGGAGCTCTACGAGGCTCTCGAGGGCTACCCGGTCACCATCCGCTTCCTCGACCCGCCGCTGCACGAGTTCGTTCCCACCGAGGAGGATGACATCGAGGAGCTGGCGAAGGACACCGGCAAGACCGTCGCCGACATCAAGGCGATCATCGCGTCGCTGCATGAGTTCAACCCGATGATGGGTCACCGCGGCTGCCGTCTCGCCGTCACATACCCCGAGATCGCCCGCATGCAGACCCGCGCCGTCATCCGCGCCGCCATCAATGTCAAGAAGAAACATCCCGACTGGGATATCGTTCCCGAAATCATGATCCCGCTCGTAGGCGAAGTCAAGGAGCTCGCGTTCGTCAAGAAGATCGTGACCGAGACCGCCGACGAAGAGATCAAGGCCGCCGGCTCCGACATGCACTACAAGGTCGGCACCATGATCGAGATCCCGCGCGCGGCTCTCACCGCCGACGAGATCGCGAAGGAAGCCGAGTTCTTCTCCTTCGGCACGAACGACCTCACGCAGATGACCTTCGGCTTCAGCCGCGACGACGCCGGCAAGTTCCTCGGTGCCTACTACGCCAACAAGATCTACGAGTCCGATCCGTTCGCCCGCCTCGACCAGGTCGGCGTCGGCAAGCTCGTCAAGATGGCGTGCGAGCTGGGCCGCCAGACCCGCCCGGACATCAAGCTCGGCATCTGCGGCGAGCACGGCGGAGACCCGTCTACCGTCGAGTTCTGCCACAAGGTCGGCCTGACTTACGTTTCCTGCTCGCCGTTCCGTGTGCCGATCGCCCGCCTTGCCGCCGCGCAGGCCGCGATCAAGAACCCGAGATAAATTAAGCGCTGCAGGTAGAGATAATAATCAAAAGGCGGCGAAGCTGCGGACGAAATCAAGTCCGCAGCTTCGCCGCTCCGTATTTGTCTGAACCTTATAACAAAACCCCGGCTCTTATCGAGCCGGGGTTTTTTACTGACACAGCGCGTGCGGTTCTGGTATGCGCGGGCAGCCGCACGACTGTATTTCGCAGTCCGTGCCGGTTGTTTTATGCGGCCAATGCGCCGCAACCGACGCGGAAACCGTTATCGATCGCGGCGCGCATCCTGCGTCACACGCCGAACCCCGTCACAGCCGGGGCAGCCTATCAAATGTTAATCGCCGCCTGCGCGTCAAGCGTCAAGCGTCAGTGCGGTTCCGCTCCTCGTAATTCAGCGTCGACATCTCGACGGGCATGATGAAGCAGAGCCCGTGCGCGTCCGTTCCGACGCCGGCTTTCTCCTTCACAAGCTGCATGATTTTGACGGCGACGTCCTTTTCGACGATGCTCAGAACTATCTCTTTTTCGGCGTCGATGGTTATGCCCAGAATCGTTTGCGGCTTCGACGCAGAGCCCCTCGCGTTGAGTATCGTAGCGCCGGTCGCGCCTGCCGAACGCGCGATATCCACGATTTCGGATGCGAAGCCAGCATTTACGATCACATACAGCGCTTTCAGTTCTTTCATAGGTACGGCCTATCCTTTCTTGTCAAAACGCCAGTCCTTCGACCGGAACGGCGAAAGCGACGCCGGTGTTTGGCTTTTTGAAACCGTAATCGTTGTAGAGCACCTTGATCAGGTCCGCTGATTTGTCGACGGGTATCAGGCAGGAAAGCAGCGCCTTGCCCTCCTCGACTTCAAAGCCGAAGGTGCTCGCCCAAAGACCCGTGTTGGCGGAGCCTTTACCGTAAAC
>DBRA01000073.1:41756-44948 GCA_002305445.1 Clostridiales bacterium UBA1380
GCGAAACCGCCAAGAGCAGTATCCGTATGATCGGGAGGTTCGTCTGACGGCTCCTCCGGCGCGTCCATATACTCGGTGAGCTCGTCGAAGGACTCCGCCGCCGCCATGCGCGCGAGCTTGCGCGAACGAACGTCGTATATTATACCAAGCGCCTGCACTGCAATCAAGGGTGTAACCGAAATAAATGCAATAATTCCGAAGCCGTTTGTCAGAATGGACATTTCGCTGCCGGACCGCTCCGCGACAGCCTGCGCGATGCTAAGCGTCAGCGGCGTCAGGAAGGCCGACGTCAGCGCTCCGCCGGTCACGCCGCCGGAGTCGTATGCAAGGCCGACGAACAGCGTCGGCGAGTATTTCATCATAGCTATCGATATCGCGTAAAGCGGGACGAGCAGATAAAGGATATTGATCTGCGTCAGAATCTTGAAAACCGAAAGCAGCGACGCAACGCCGATGCCCAAGGCGAGCGTTATGCGGATCGCTCTCTTCGATATGTGGCCGTTCGTGAGGCTCTCCATCTGGTTTCCGAGCACCGTGACGGCGGGCTCTGAGACTGTGATGGCGGCGCCAAGCACGAAGCTCACCGGCAGAAGTATCCACTTGAACCAGCCGGGACGCGACGATTCGAAGAATAAGCGGCCGATGTACTGGCCGACAAAGGCGAAGCCGTAGTCGATGCCCGATAAAAAGATAAGCAGACCTATATACACGGGGATTATGCCGAGAAGCATCTTCGCGAACTCGCGTCTCGGTATTTTTAGAACGAGGATCTGGAAAGGGATCGATATGAGCACTATCGGCAGAACGGCAAGCGCGACTTCTTTTAAATTAACCGCGACGATGCTCAAAAGATTGTTGTCTGCGCCCGTCAAGTAATCGTTTGCCTTCGGCAGAACGCCGCCGTTTACGGCTTTCAGGATAATTCCGTAGGCAAGAACGGCGATGATGGGTCCGACGGACGCTATGCCGATGATACCGAGCGAGTCGTCGTTCGTCTTATGCATCGAAAATGTGGTCGCAATGCCGATGCCGAGCGCCAGAATGAACGGCACGGACACGTCGCCGGTCGTGGCTCCGCTGCTGTCGAAGGCGAGCGCGACGAATTCCTGCGGCGCGAATATGACGAGCGCGAAAACAAGCGCGTACAAGACGGCGAACGTCGTCTTGATGCTGATGTTTTTTGCGATTCGGACGAGCGCGGCGGCGACGCCGATGCCGATGCCCGTAGCGGTAATCCATATGAACAGCGTGTTATTGACGAGCGGTATGATGATGTTGATCTGCCGCGCCAGCACCGCGAGCGCCGGCTCGGCGACCGTCGCGAGAAGGCCGAACGTGAAGCCGAATGCCAGTATAAACGCGATGTTGCTGTATTTTGAGAACGACGCGCCCACCATGCGTCCGATCGGCAGGATGCTGGAGTCAAGACCCACTAAAAAAAGCGACTGGCCGATAACGACGGATGCGTATCCGATCACCATGCGGACATAGTCGTAGGGACTTTCGAGAGGGGATATGAAAAGGCAAATTATTATGATGACGGCGAGAGGAATCGACGTCAGAAATGTTTCGAATATTGTATTGACTGTTTTCATGGGTAATTCGATCCTCTTTCGAGACTATACACTTTCAAATCGCATTTCTCCCTCTTCATAAGAATGTTTTCCTGCGCAGGCCGGCAGCCTTAACCCCTGCGATCCGGCGGCCGCGACGTGCGTTAAATATAATGTTATGGGACTATTATACAGTATATTTGTAAACAAGTCTATATTATTTTTATTTTAATATCTTACCGGCGGAACATACGCGATACTTTAATAAAGCCGCCCGGTATGCTATACTGTTTTTTGCAATACAGGGAGAGGATTGGTGTCATGACTTATCGCGAAAACATTCTGCGCGCCATCAGATTCGAGCACCCCGAGTACATACCGATGACGTTCTCAGTATCTGAGTCGTGCTATACGCATTACGAGCCCGAGGCGCTTTTCGACCTTTTCGAGTCGCACCCGCTTCTGTTTCCGGGGTATGAGCGTCCGCGGAATTATGTCCGTCCCGACCCGAAGGATACGGACCGGAAGCGCGTCTACACCGACGAGTTCGGCGTCGAGTGGATGGGCGCGATCGACGGCATTCGCGGCGTCGTCCAGAAGCATCCGCTCGAGGACTTCTCGAAAATCGCGTTGTATAAGATGCCCGAGCTGCCGAAGTTCGATATCGAAGCGGGCAGGGCGGAGGTCGAGCGCATCAAAGCAGCGGGCGGCTTTGCATCGGCGGGCCTCGAGCACGGGCACACCTTTCTGCGGCTGACAGACCTGTGCGGCTACGAAAACGTCCTGTGCGGACTGTACGACGGCGACGAGGAGCTCTTGAAGCTCGTCGATATGATCGGCGATTACAACTGCTATTTTATCGATAACTATGTAAAGATGGGCTACGACATGATCGGCTACGCCGAGGATCTCGGGATGCAGAACGGCCCGATGATATCGCCGGAGCTGTTTGTCCGATACATAAAGCCCGTTTATCAGCGCCTGATGAAGCCGGCAAGAGACGCCGGCTGCATCGTCCACATGCACTCCGACGGCGACATACGCGCGCTCGCGGGAGACCTGATCGACGGCGGCGTAGACGTACTCAATCTTCAGGACCTTGTCAACGGCATCGACTGGATCAAAGACAATATCGCCGGCAAGTACTGCATCGACCTCGACATCGACCGTCAGAACGTCACGGTCTTCGGCACGCCCTCCGACATCGACGCGCTCATACGCGAGGAGGTTGAAAAGCTGTCGTCGCCCGCTGGCGGGCTTATGATGATCCACGGCTGCTATCCCGGCCCGTCGCTGCAAAACATCAGCGCGCTGATGGACGCGATGGAGAAATATATGTACTACTGGGCGTAAGCTCCGGCGTCGAAAACGAAAAACCGCCGTCAGGCGGTTTTTTCCGAGTAATAAAAGCGCTTTCGCTGATTTATACTGCGGCGCGGGATCAGCCGGCGTTACGCGATTGATTCAAAGCAGACTTGAACTGTAAAAAATCGTTGATCAAAAGATCGGATATCTTCGCCGCGGCCGTGTAATCCTTCGCCGTGACGGCGGAGTAAAGTTCCGACGCGGCGTCGTACAGCTCGGGCAGCGTAAGGTTCGCCGCGGCGCTCTTGATGGAGAGCGCCGTCTCGCCGACAGC
>DBRA01000073.1:45012-46189 GCA_002305445.1 Clostridiales bacterium UBA1380
GTCGCTCGAGCCTGCCGTTTGACACACGTCGGGTATCTGCGGTTCCTGTATAACCGGATACGGGTACTCGCACATATGCTGGTCGTAAAACGTGACCTGGTTGCGCCCGCTGCTTTTTGCCGAATACAGCGCGATGTCCGCATGGCGGTACAGCTCGGCGAACGTTTTTCCGTCGCGCGGGTAAACGGCGATTCCGATCGACGAGCTGATATTCATGTTGTCGCCGATCTGGCGCGAAAACGATCGGCAGATCTGCTCGCCGCGACGCTTCAGCAGCTGCTGCGAGCCGACGCCGGGGATGACGACGACGAACTCGTCGCCGCCGATCCGCGCGACGATGTCGCCGGCGCGCGTACAGGCGCGCAGCTCGCGGCTTATCTCGGTGAGGATATAGTCGCCGGTCTGATGTCCGAGCGTGTCGTTGATTTTCTTGAAGCGGTCGATGTCGACGAGCATGAACGCGAACTCATAGTTCGGCGACGCGTCGGAGATCAGCGCATTGGTCCGCGCGATCAGCGCGGCCCTGTTAGGCAGCTTCGTGAGCGCGTCGATCGTACCCACCGATTCGCCGGGCTTCTCCTCCGCTTTCGGCGGCGATGTCCGGCGGCGCAGCATATAAAGCTCGGCCGCGTTCTCAACGCGCAGCGAAAGCAACCCCGTGTTGCACGGTTTTTCCATAAAATCGCAGACGCCGAGCGATACGTACTCCTTGATATCGCCGGAATCAATGTCCTCGGACGCCAGCAGAACGGGAACGGAGATTCCGAGCTCGCGCATTTTCCGCAGAACGGCGCGCCCCCTGTCCTCCGCAGAGATGTCGAGAAGCAGAACCGCCGTATGCTTTTTGAGGTTCAGTATATTTATAACTTCATCGGTGTCCGACGCCGTTATGACGTTATATTTTGGTGCTAATGCCGAGGCCAGAAATTGACGCCGGATTTCTGATTCGTCTGCCGCAATAACGGCATATTGAATTCTATCAGACAAGACTCTCTCCAAAATATGGTTACATAGGTATTATATCACATATTTAATATTCAGTCAACTCGATATGAACATAATAGTTACAAAATGTGAATATAATGCAATAAAAACGTTGACAAAAATCACTATTTTTAGGTATAAACAACCATATGTCGACATCGCACCTTTATCGTGTTTGACACAGGGGCAAAGG
>DBRA01000016.1:0-7570 GCA_002305445.1 Clostridiales bacterium UBA1380
AGAATAAATAAACGGAGTTAACGCCATGTACAGAAAAAAAGAATGCATCGCAATGCTGCTCGCCGGCGGTCAGGGGAGCCGCCTCTCCCCGCTGACGGAAAAAACGGCGAAGCCCGCCGTGCCGTTCGGAGGCAAGTACCGCATCATCGACTTCACGATGTCCAACTGCGTCAACTCCGGTATATACACCGTCGGCGTGCTGACGCAGTACCAGCCACTCGCGCTGAACGAATACATCGGCAACGGCGAACCGTGGGACCTCGACCGTGTGGGCGGCGGCGTCATGGTTCTGCCGCCGTATCAGGGCAAGACCTCCGACTGGTACAAGGGCACGGCAAACGCGATTTATCAGAACCTCGCGTTCATACGGCGGTACGATCCGGATTATGTGCTCGTTCTGTCGGGCGATCACGTGTACAAAATGGACTACTCGCTGATGCTCGATATTCACAAAGCGAAGAACGCCGACTGCACAATCGCGGTGCTCGAGGTGCCGCTCTCGGAGGCGAGCCGTTTCGGGATCATGAACTCCGACGCCGACGACCGCATTTACGAGTTTGAGGAGAAGCCGAAGAACCCCAAATCCACAAAAGCGTCGATGGGGATATATATATTCAACCGCAGCGTGCTCGAGGATTATCTGATCCGCGACGAGGCCGACGGCACGTCGGCCAAGGATTTCGGCAAGAACATTATTCCGAAAATGCTCGCCGACGGGATGAAAATGTATGCCTACCCATTCGACGGCTACTGGAAGGACGTCGGCACGATTGCGAGTCTGTGGGAAGCCAACATGGATCTGCTCGGCGAAAAGCCGAAATTCGATCTGCACGACAGGGGCTGGCGCATATTCTCGCGAAACTACGCGAATCCGCCGCACTTCATCGGTGAGCAGGGACGCGTTTCGAATTCGATCGTCACTGAGGGCTGCGAGATATACGGGCTTGTGGAAAACTCGGTGCTGTCCGACGACGTAATCGTGAAGCCGGGAGCGGTCGTGCGGGACAGCGTCGTCATGAGCGGCGTCACGGTCTGCGAGGACGCGAGTGTCAAATACTCGATAATCGACGCGGGAGTGATGATAGGAAAAGGTGCTTCGGTCGGCGGCGAGCGGACCGAAGGTGCCGGGATAACGGTCGTGGGCGGTGACATCACGATTGCGGACGGCACGACGGTGCCGAACGGCAGCTCATTATTCTGACCCTATATAGGCGCGCAATTATATTAACGTCACGTAAAGAGAGGTATCGTCATAATGTCTACCGCCGGTATAATTTTTTCCAATATACATGACAGCAACCTGCCGGAACTGACGCGTATGCGCACAATGGGTTCCGTTCCGTTCGGCTGCCGCTACAGGCTCATCGACTTCGCGCTGTCAAATATGGTAAATTCCAACATCTTCGACATAAACGTCATAACGCACTACAACTACCACTCGCTTATGGACCACATCGGTTCGGGCAAGGACTGGGATCTCGCGCGGCGCTCGGGCGGCGTCAAGCTGCTGCCGCCGTTTATATCGGCATACGACAACGGCCCGAACATGCAGTACTCGACTCGGCTGGAAGCCCTCAAGAGCATCAGCAACGCGATAAGCCAGTTTACGGACGACTACGTCGTTTTAAGCGACTGCGACATAATCTGCAACATCGACCTGAATGAGGTCATACGCGACCACATCGCGAACACCGCGGACATAACCGTAGTAGTCAAGCGCATGTACCTGACGCAGGAATCCGCGCGCTCCAACGTCCTGTTCGAAGCCGACGAAAGCGGGCGCATTACCGACGTTTACACCAACCCCAGCAATTTTTCCGGATATGCCGACGTATGTCTCAACATTTCGGTTATATCGCGGCGGTACTTACAGTCCTTCGTGCTCGATGCGATAGCGCACAATTATACGTCGCTGACGCACGACATCATGGCGCGCAGTCTGAAAACGCGAAATTACAGAATCTACAAGTACGACGGCTATTTTGCCAGCGTATCGTCTTTCGCCGATTATTTCAGCCACTCGATGGAGCTGATCAGGGATCGCGAGGCGCACAACGCGCTGTTCGGCAACCGCAACCGTCCGATTTACACGAAGATACGGAACAGTCCGCCGACGTATTATGCCGAAGGCTCATGCGTCCGCAACTCGCTCATCGCCGACGGATGCCGCATAGACGGCGAGGTCGAAAACTCCATACTGTTCCGCGGCGTTAAAATCGGTAAAAACTCGCGTATAAAAAATTCGATACTGTTTCAGGATACCTTTGTCGGCGAAAACGTAACGCTCAACTGCGTCGTCTCAGATAAAAACGTGGTCATTCGCGACGGCAGGACTCTTTCCGGTCACGAGTCGCTGCCCTATTATATAAATAAAGGTAAACTGTTATGAACATATTGTTTATCGGATCCGAGGCGCTTCCGTACGCTTCGACGGGAGGTCTCGGCGACGTCCTCGGATCGCTGCCGGCAGCCGTCAAAAGGACTCTCGGCGAGGGGTCCGACGTCCGTGTCGTTATTCCGCTGTACTCTATAATCCGCGCGAGGTTCGGAGACGAGCTGTCGCTCGTCAGCGAGATAAACGTGAAGCTGTCGTGGCGCAACCAGTACTGCGGCATCTACGAGACCGAAAGGGACGGCGTCAAGTACTACTTTCTCGACAACGAATACTACTTCAAGCGCACCGCGATGTACGGCAACTTCGACGACGGCGAGCGCTTCGCGTTCTTCGGCAAAGCGACGCTCGAGATGCTGCCGCACATCGGTTTCTGGCCGGACATCATACACGCGAACGACTGGCAGACTGCGACATCGGTCATCTACCTCAAGCGCAAGTACGCGCACCTGACGGAGTACGCGTCGATCAAAGCGCTGTACACGATTCACAACATCGGCTATCAGGGCGTGTACGATTTCAACATTCTCAACGACATATTCGAGCTCAACTTCTGGGATCGCAGCATCCTCGATTACGACGGCATGCTGAACCTCACGAAGGGCGCGATCGTCTGCGCCGACCGCGTCAGCACCGTCAGCCCGCGCTACGCCGAGGAGATCAAGACCGAGTACTACTCGAGCGGGCTGCACCACATCCTCCGATTGTACGCCGATAAGCTGTCCGGCATCATAAACGGCATCGACGTCGACTATTACAACCCCGAGACGGATCCTTGCATCGAAGCGCGCTATTCCGCGGACGATCCGTCCGGCAAGAAGGTCGACAAAGCGGCGCTGCAGAAGCTGGCGGGGCTGACTGTGCGCGACGACGTACCCGTCGTCGCGATGGTGTCGCGGCTCGCGTCGCACAAGGGCTTCGACCTCGTGAAGTACGTTTTCGGCGAGCTTCTGGCGGGCGGCGACATGCAGTTCGTGCTGCTCGGCAAGGGCGAGTTCGAGTTCGAGTACTTCTTCGACGAAATGGCAAAGCGCATGCCCGACCGCGTCGCGGCGATGCTCGTCTACGACAAGGATCTCTCCAAAAAGGTATACGCGGGCGCGGATATCTTTCTGATGCCGTCGAAGTCGGAGCCGTGCGGGCTCGCGCAAATGATCGCGTCGCGCTACGGCACAGTGCCGGTCGTGCGCGAGACGGGCGGGCTTTACGACACGATAAAGCCGTACAACAAGTACACCGGCACCGGAAACGGCTTCACCTTCACGAACTACAACGCGCACGACATGATGAACGTTCTGCGCGAAGCGGCGGCGCTGTGGCGCGAGCCGGACAAGTGGGAGCCTCTGATGAAACGCGCGATGAAAACCGACTTTTCATGGGACGCGTCGGCCGAAAAGTACGCGCAGCTCTACGAAAGCATGATAAAATAGCTGAAATTTCATCCGCAGCCAATATAAACGATAATCGTCCGTTGATATTTTGCCGGACGCGCGATAAAAATATAACTTAAAGAATGATAGCATCGGGGATTATAAATGCAGAACAAATCACGTCCGGAAGCAAACGGAATTCTCCACGCGATAAACACAACCGTCACAAGCGAGACCGTGCGGGCGGAGCTTGACAACAAGCTCTCCCGCTATTTCGGCATCAAATCCGAAGAAGCCACCCAGGAGCAGATATATAAAGCCGTTATTCTGACGGTCAAGGACCTGCTGACGGTGAAAAAGACGGTCTGGAACGAAAAGGTTAAACAACACAGGGCGAAAAAGGTCTACTATATGTGCATGGAGTTCCTTGTCGGCAGGCAGCTCCGCAACAATTTATGCAATCTCGGCGTCACCGGCGCGTACCGCGCCGCCCTTGACGGGCTCGGAATCAACCTCGAGGACATATATGAGTTCGAACCCGATCCGGGTCTCGGCAACGGCGGCCTCGGCCGGCTTGCCGCGTGCTTCCTCGACAGCCTGACTACGCTTGATTACCCGGCCTGCGGCTTCTCGATATGTTACGAATACGGTTTATTCAAACAGAAAATCATCGGATGCCAGCAGATAGAGCTCTCCGACGACTGGATGCCGGGCGGCGAGGGCTGGCTGATCGCGCGCGCGGACAAGTCGTATTCGGTCAAAATGGGCGGTCACGTCACCGAAAAATGGGAAAACGGCAGCTACTCGATAATATACGAGGATTACGAGGAAGTCAAAGCCGTCCCGTATGACATGATGATATCCGGGTACGGAAGCGAAGCCGTGTCGACGCTGCGCCTTTGGCGAGCGCGGGACGCGCATCCGAACATCAACATGAGCCTTTTCTCGCAGGGGCAGTATATAAAGGCGATGCAGGAGAACACGAACTCCGAGCTTATATCGAAGGTGCTCTACCCCTCCGACAACCACACCGAGGGTAAGCTCCTGCGGCTCAGCCAGCAGTACTTTCTCGCGTCCGCGTCGCTCCAGTCGATAATCGACGACCACCTCTCGGAATACGGCACGCTTTACAACCTCCCCGAAAAGATCGCGATACACATCAACGACACGCATCCGACGCTCGTGATCCCGGAGTTGATGCGGATATTGATGGACGTGTACTCGTACACATGGGACGCGGCGTGGAGCGTCGTGACCTCCGTCGTGTCATACACGAACCACACCGTTCTGTCGGAGGCGCTCGAGTGCTGGAACGCCGACCTCTTCAGCCTGCGCCTGCCGCGCATCTATATGATTATCAAGGAGATAAACCGCCGCCTCTGTGCCGACCTGTGGACGATATATCCTGGCGACTGGGACCGCATCTCGCGCATGTCGGTCGTCGCATACTCGCAGATAAGGATGGCGAATCTGTCCGTCGCGGCGGCGAACACCGTCAACGGCGTCTCGAAGCTGCACTCGGAGATTCTAAAGGATACGCTGTTTAACGACTACTACAAGGCGATGCCATACAAGTTCACAAACGTGACGAACGGCATCGCGCATCGCCGGTGGCTCTGCCAGTCAAATCCGCAGCTGTGCGCGCTGCTCGACGAATGCATCGGTCCGCGCTACCGGCTCGAGCCGGAAAGGCTCTCCGACTTTTCCGCATTTGCAAACGACGCGTCCGTGCTCGATCGGCTTGAAGCGGTCAAGCGCGCGAACAAAGAAGCGTTCGCCAACTTCATCATGGACCGCACCTGTATCATGTGCGACGTCGAGTCGATATTCGACTCGCAGGTCAAGCGCATGCACGAGTACAAGCGACAGCTTTTAAACGTTCTGAAAATCATCTCGATGTACAACGAGCTGCAGGACAACCCGAATGCCGACATACCGCCGCAGACTTTCATCTTCGGCGGCAAGGCCGCGCCTTCGTACCACATGGCGAAGTATATTATCAGCCTGATTTGCAACCTCTCCCGCGACATCGAGCGCTCGCCGATTTTGCGCGACAGGATACGCGTCATCTTCCTCGAGGACTACAACGTCAGCCAGGCGGAGCTGCTTATGCCGGCGACGGATATATCCGAGCAGATATCGCTCGCGGGCAAGGAGGCGTCCGGCACAGGCTGCATGAAATTCATGATAAACGGAGCGGTGACGGTCGGCACGCTCGACGGCGCGAACATCGAGATGAAGGACGCCGTGGGCGGCGACAACATCTATATCTTCGGGCTGACCTCGGAGGAGGTCAACGACCTGTGGAAGCGCGGATACTCGTCGATCAACTACTACCGTTCGAGCGAGCGGCTGCGCCTCGCCGTCGACGCGCTCAACCGCGGCTTCAACGGCCGTTCCTTCACCGACATGGCGAATTATCTGCTCGCCGGCTTCGGCGGCATCGCCGACCCGTACATGTGCCTTGTCGATTTCGATTCGTATTACGCGGCGTATACGAAGGCCGTCGACGACTACGCGGACAGAGAATCGTGGCTGAAAAAATCGCTTGTCAACATCTCGGCGGCCGGGTACTTCTCGTCCGACCGCGCGATCGGCGAATACGCGGATAAAATCTGGCACATCGACCGGCTGACGGCAAAATGATAAAAGAACGAAAGATTTTTTTGGAAAAACATATCGCGGGGTGCGGAGGGGCGCCACATCAAGACGTCTCTCCGCTTTCCGCTTTTTTCGCGCGCGACAAAGTGCGCTTCGACCTGCACCTTCCGCGTGCAATCGGCGCTGTCGCGGTGAATCTGACGATACGCGGCGACCATATGCGCGGCGGCGGCGTCGAATACGAAGCTCCCGTCGGGTGGCGCGCGCTTGCCGGCGCATATGACGTTTACTCCGCAACGCTCGACATGGAGCGTCTCGGCACGGGGCTGCACTTTATCGAATACCGTATCCGCACCGGCGACGGCGAGCATGTTTATCCGGACGCACAGGACTCGCAGCTGCTTGTATACGATGCGGATTACGAGACTTATACACCTAAAAGCGGCGTTATTTACCACATCTTCGTCGACCGCTTCGCGAGAAGCGGGCGCTGCGGCGTTAAAGCCGGCGCGGTCTTCAACCCCGACTGGGACAACGGAATCCCGCAGTACGGCGAACGCCCCGGCGCGCACGTCGAGAACAACGTGTTCTTCGGCGGCGACTTATACGGCGTCATCGAGAAGCTCGATTACATCGCGTCGCTCGGTGCGAGTTATATCTACCTTTCGCCTGTCTTCGAGGCGTACTCGAACCACAAGTACGACACGGGCAATTATGAAGCCGTCGACTCGATGTTCGGCGGCGACGACGCGCTGCGCGCTCTTATCGCGGAAGCGAAGAAGCGCGGCATCGGGATCATACTCGACGGCGTGTTCAACCACACGGGGTCGGACAGCGTCTACTTCAATAAAAACAACACGTACGACTCCGTCGGCGCGTACCAGTCGCGCGAAAGCAAGTATTACAAGTGGTACCGCTTCATCGACTGGCCGGACGACTACGAATGCTGGTGGGGCGTGCGCATCCTGCCGCGCGTCGACTGCGACAATACGGGCTACCGCGCGTTTATACTCGGCGTGATATCGCGCTGGTCGGCGCTTGGCTGCGGCTGGCGGCTCGATGTGGCGGACGAGCTGTCGGACGATTTCATCGAAGCGATACGCAGAACCGTCAAGTCGCACGGCGCGCTTCCGCTTATCGGCGAGGTGTGGGAGGACGCGAGCGACAAGGTCAGCTACGGCAAGCGGCGCGCCTACCTGTACGGCAG
>DBRA01000016.1:7584-14687 GCA_002305445.1 Clostridiales bacterium UBA1380
TTTATGCGCGCTACCCGAAAGCCGCGTCCGACGCGATGATGAATCTGCTCGGCACGCACGACACGGAGCGGCTCGCGACCGTCCTTTGCGGCGAGCCGTGCGGCGACAGGCCGAACTCGGACCTCGCCGCGCTGCGCATGACGCCGTCGGAGCACCTGCGCGCGGCGCTGCTCGCTTCGCTCGCCTACGGGCTGATCGCCGCTATGCCGGGACTGCCGTGCATATATTACGGCGACGAGGTATCGCTCGAGGGCTACCGTGACCCGTTCTGCCGCCGGCCGTTCCCGTGGTCGGACATGGGCGGAGAAGCCGGCGAGCGCCTGCTCGCATTTTATCGCCGCATCGGGCGGCTCAGAAGGTGCGAAAGGCTGCTCGCCGATGGTTATCTTCGCATAGTACACGCCGACCCTGATGTTTTCGCCGTCATGCGATATGATTCGCGCGATGCGATAATATGCGCCGTCAACCGGTCAGGCTCGCCGCACGTGCTGCACTGCGACGCCGCGATGACCGACGCATTTACCGGCGCTGACGACGACGATCCGACACTCATGCCGCTTTCATGCGGTTACTGGAAGCTGACTTCTCTGCCCTGCGAGCCGCGCGGAACAGAGATATGGGTGGAGTGATAATGCACGGTTGTTTTTACTCATTTGATTATTTTATTATTTTTACGGGGGTAGTCATATGATTCTGAAAAACTCGTGGGGCAAATACGACAACGTATGGGTGATCGGCGATTTGGCTCTGACAGTCAATCCCAGTTTCCGTATGGAAACTTTCACGAAAAATAAAGAACTGGTCGTCTTTGAAGGCAGAAAAGGCATCGACGATTACATCAGTGAAGGCTATTTAAGCGAACATCAAAAGCGCGTGTGCTCCGTCTTGCTCGAAAACATCGACAGCGGCAGGGAGAGCATGACCTGTCTCGATCTGGCGATGGAGTACTGTTTAAGCACCGGTATGTTTAACGAAAAATATCTGTCGGAGAAAGTCGGGAAATATATCGAGAAAATTAAAAACATGTCCGAAGAAAAGGACGGATTCCGTTACCGTGAAATGATGGCGATTATCGGAGGCGACCCCGACAATATCTCTGACGAGGGCATGGAGTTTGTCAGACGCAACGCATACCGGCAGATTATATCCGACCGCGTTGTTCCCGAATACGTTCAGCATGACAAAAGAGCGCAGGCGGCGGACGATTTCATCAGCAGCATCCGAATGGCTGTGACGGGTCTGATTTTAATCAAAATCTTCAACGAAGCGTATGTATAACATATAAGCGCTAAACGGTTACATTAAAAAAAGCTCGCCGAATCAATCTTCGGCGGGCTTTTATGTCTGCTGCTTTTATTCAGAGTATTACGATAGTAATGCCGTCGTTGCCGCGAAGATAGTCGCGGTCCGTTTTAAGCTGCGGCAGTTCTTCGCAGAATTTGCGCGACTCGGCGTAGAACGGTGAAAAGTCTTCGCCCGCTATATAACTGCGTATGCGTCCCGACGCCTTGTATTGCGCGAGTTTTGCGCGCACCGCTGTGCGTATCTTTCCGCCGACGCCGGTCGAGCCGTAACCGTGTATAATGCGCAGCGCGCGGATGCACCGGACGCGCGCGTCCGCTATCGCGGAGTCGAGCCGGCGAAGCGCGGTGTCGACCGTCGGCATACCGCTTTCAAGATTGACGGTCTCGATAAAAGAGGACGGCCTTCTCATTCGAACACCATCCTCTCTTTAGTGTCATGCGGTTTCGTCTTCAACCGTCGTTTTGAAAATATACTTGGGGCTTCCGCCTTCGAGGCACTGCGGACCGATGATTACCTTGACGACGTCTTCCCTGCTCGGTATGTCGAACATGATATCCGTCATCATGTTTTCCATGATCGAGCGCAGGCCGCGCGCGCCGGTGTTGCGCTCTATCGCCAGAGCGGCGATGGCGCGGAGAGTAGCCTCCTCAAACTCAAGCTCGATGCCGTCGATCTCGAAGAGCTTCTTATACTGCTTGACGAGCGAGTTTTTCGGTTCGATCAGGATGCGCATAAGCGCTTCCTCGTCGAGGTTATCAAGCCCGACGATGACGGGCAGACGGCCGACCAGCTCCGGAATCAGGCCGTACTTGACGATGTCGTGCGGAATTACGTCGCGGTATATTTTCGAGTCCGCCTTTTCGCGCTTCGTGTGGACGTCGCCACCGAAACCGATCGAGGAGCTGCCCTTTCTCGCCTCGATGATGTGGTCGAGGTCGTTGAACGCTCCGCCGCAGATAAACAGGATGTTTTCGGTGTTAATCTGAATGAACTCCTGGTTCGGGTGCTTGCGCCCGCCCTGCGGCGGCACGTTTGCCACGGTGCCCTCGAGTATTTTGAGCAGCGCCTGCTGCACGCCCTCGCCCGAAACGTCGCGCGTGATCGAGCGGTTCTCGCTCTTGCGGGAGATTTTATCGATCTCGTCGATGTATATGATGCCGCGCTCCGCGCGTGAGATGTCGAAGTCCGCAGCCTGAATCAGACGGAGCAGGATGTTTTCGACGTCCTCGCCGACGTAGCCGGCTTCCGTAAGCGTCGTCGCGTCCGCGATAGCGAACGGGACCGCGAGCGTCTTTGCGAGCGTCTGCGCTAAAAATGTCTTGCCGACGCCGGTGGGCCCGAGCAGCAGCACGTTTGATTTTTGTATCTCGACGTCGTTTTCTGTCGTTCCGCGCGACTTTGATCTCGACGAATACTGCAGCCGCTTATAGTGGTTGTATACCGCCACCGACAGCGCGATCTTCGCCGCGTCCTGACCGATCACATACTCGTCAAGCGTCGCCTTAATCTGGCGCGGTTTCGGCAGATTGTCAAGGCTGAACTCGCCGTTCTTGAACGCCTGATGCCTGCCGGCAGCCCGCTCGCTCTCCGCGATGAGCTCGTTGCAGGCGTCGAGGCAGACGTCGCAGATGAAGATGCCCGTCGGTGAAGGTATCATAAAATTCGCCTGACGCTCCGAGCGGCCGCAGAAAGCGCAGAAGACTTCTTTTCCGCGCCCGCGGGTCGTATTGTTGTTCTGAGCCATTAATATAATATCCTTTTTGTCTTCTTAAAACATGACATCCTAAAATTACGGGCGCTTCTCGAGTATTTTGTCGATTAAGCCGTATTCGAGCGCCTGCTGTGCTGACATGAAGTTGTCGCGCTCCGTGTCGCGGGCGATCTCCTCGACAGGCTTCCCCGTATTTTTCGCGAGAATCTGATTTAATGTGTCGCGCGTCTTCAGGATCAGCTCCGCCTGGATCTTGATGTCGGTCGCCTGACCCTGAGCGCCGCCGGACGGCTGATGGATCATGATCTGGCTGTACGGCAGCGCGAAGCGCTTGCCCTTCGTGCCGGAGCTGAGCAAGAACGCGCCCATGCTCGCGGCCATGCCGATGCATATCGTCGACACGTCGCACTTGATGAAGTTCATGGTGTCGTATATCGCCATGCCGTCTGTGATTGTGCCGCCGGGGGAGTTGATGTAGAAGTAGATGTCCTTATCCGGGTCCTGCGCTTCGAGGAAAAGCATCTGCGCGACGACGAGAGATGATGTGACGGGGTTCACGTCCTCGCCGAGAAAAATAATGCGGTCGTTGAGCAGGCGGGAAAAAATGTCGTATGAACGCTCCCCGCGTCCGGTTTGTTCTATGACTATCGGAACGAGTGACATGATATTAGACCTCCGTTTTATTTTTAGCCAAATAATTATACGTATTCAATAGCCTGATTATTTATCGTTTTTGAGAGGAAAACCGCACGTCAAAAGTAGCCGGAGCTTTTGACGGCGGTTAATTCCACTTCCGATATTTATCGACTTTTATTTATCGTCTTCGTGCTCGTGGTCGTGGCACTCGTCGCAGTCGCAGCCGTCATCATGCTTGTGTTCCGGCGCCTTGTCGGTGACGGTGATCTGAGCCTTCGCCTTTACGAGGTCGACGGCGCCCTTGACCTTGAGGTCGGCGACGATGGATTCACGCTCCGCGAACTCCTTGACCTTCTCGATCTCCATGCCGTAGGCCTTGGCGAGACGGTCGTATTCGGCCTCGATCTCCTCGTCGGTCGGTGCGATGTTCTCGAGCGCGGCGATCTTTTCAAGCGCAAGGCGCGTCTTGACCTGTCTCTCGGCCTGCGGGCGGAACTGGGCGCGGAGCGCGTCGAGATCCATGCCGGTGTATCTGAGGTAGTTGGCGAGGTCAAGGCCCTGCATGCGCAGACGCGTGTCGTAGTCGCGCAGGAAGTTTTCGGTCTCGTTTTCGAACATGCTCTCGGGTATGTCCGCGACGAGCTTTTCGATCAGCGCGTCGATGAGCTGCTCCTCAACGCCTGATTCGGCCGTCTTTTCCTTGCGTTCGACCGCTTTCTTCTTTATATCTTCCTTAAACGCGTCGAGTGTGTCGAACTCGGAGACGTCCTTCGCGAACTCGTCGTCGAGCGCGGGAAGCTCGGTGCGCTGGATCTTATGCAGCTTCGTCTTGAACACGGCGGGCTTGCCGGCGAGCGACTCCTCGTGATACTTCTCCGGGAAGGTCACGTTTACGTCGAACTCGTCGCCGATGTTGTGGCCGACGATCTGCTCTTCGAAACCGGGGATGAAATAGCCGGAACCGAGCTTAAGGTTGTGGCCTTCGGCCTTTCCGCCGTCAAACGGAACGCCGTCGACGCTGCCTTCGTAGTCTATGGTAACGGTGTCGCCCATTTCGGCGGCGCGGTCGTCAACTTCGATCATCCGGGAGTTGCGTTCACGGTAGCGCTGAAGCTCAGCGTCGATCTCCTCGTCGGTGACGGGCGGCAGATATTTGGTAGCGGGAATGCCGAAGTAATCGGCGATCTCGACCTCGGGCTTGACCCATATCTTCGCCTTGACGGCGACGCCGTTTTCGTCTATGGAAGCGATTTCGAGATCGGGGCGCGAAACGGGCGTAAAGCCGGACTCGTCGACGGCGGATTTATACGCGTCGGGAATAATGTCGTTGACGGCGTCGTCGTAGAACACGCCCTTGCCGTATATTTTTTCGATGACGGCGCGCGGAGCTTTGCCCTTGCGGAAGCCGGGAACGGTTATCTTTTTCGCGTTTGCCTTGAACTGCTTGTCGACAGCCGCGTCAAACGCAGGTCGGTCGATCGTAAACTCGAGCTCCCAATGGTTCTTTTCGAGCTCGGTTTTATTCTTTAAACTCATCTTTGTTTTAATTTATCCTCCGGATGTCTTGTTATTTCATATTCGCAAAATTACAAATAATTATAACCTATTTTATCATCAATGTCAACCGCGTCTGTAGCGGACCCGGTAACATTTCGGTCATCCAATTGTAAAATTTATGTTATGCTCACGGGGTACGGCGTAAAGTCAAGGTAATCGGCTGATATTATCGTATAATCGACGCCGCTGTACGAGAAAGTCCTCGGCAGCGCATAAACGCCGTGGATGTGTCCGTAATAACAGCGGCGCACACCGTATTCCTCAAGAATTCCCGTGATGCTCTCGCATACGAAGCCGCCGAAAACGGGCGGGAAATGTAAAAACGCGACGATCTCGCCGCCGGACTCGCGCGCCGCTTCAAGGCTCGTCCGCAGCCGCACAGCTTCCCTTGCGACCAGCTTATCGTAGTCCGGCTCGCCCGTCGGAGCAGGTGCGCCGTCCTGCGCGCTCTCATCATAAAACCAGCCGCGCGTCATCGCCACCGATATATCGTCGGCGCGAGATGCGCCGTTGTGCACGAACGATATCGTGCCGAAGCCGTTTCTTTCGCAGAAAGCGCGCAGCTTCGACGTGCTCGTCCACCAGTAGTCGTGGTTGCCCTTGCCTATCAGCTTGCGACCCGGCAGCGCGTCGAGAAACGCGAAGTCGGGCGCGGCTTCTTCGAGCGTCATCGCCCACGATACGTCGCCGGGTACGACGACCGTGTCGTCATCGTCTACGACGGCGCGCCAGCGGGAGGAGAGCTTGTCGGTATAATTCTGCCACCGCCCTCCGAATCTGTCCATCGGGCGGGCGCGGCCGAAGCAGAGGTGCGTGTCGGCTATGGCGAAAACGCTCATGCATCCGTCTCCTTTTATGAATAAAGGCGCTGCCGCGCGCGGATAATAATAGCGAGCAAAAACACGGGAGGTGCGATCAATGGATCGTTACAACACGGGCGAAATTATTCTGAGCGAAGTGAGAACGGGCGGGATGCCCAAGCATATCAGGGGCGTCCGCTGCGAGGTGAGAGGCTGCTCGTATCACGACGGCGACAGCTTCTGCTGCGCCGAGCGTATATCGATCGGCCCGTCGTTCGCTAACAACAGCGGCGAAACGGTGTGCGCCACCTTCAAGCCGCGCTCCGATGTGACAAGACCCACCATACTTTGAAGAGAAGGGCGGCCGCCCTTCTCTTTTCATATTTCGGCTGCGACACGCGCGACGACAGTTTTCATTTCGTCCGCGGCGACTGACTCGGCGAAGCGGACCGGAAGCGTGAGCGTTTTCGCGAGCGGCGGCGGCACATCGGCACCCGTCAGCGCCGACAGCTCGGCGGGAGCCGCGAGGTCGTCGTCATGCGCCTTGCCGTCGAGCGCGGCCGCCACGTCCGCGGCGAATTTGAACGGGCTCGCGGTCGACACGACGACGGTTTCGCCCGGCTGCTTCATGCGTCTTGCGACAGACATTGCGACGGCCGTGTGCGGGTCGCAGAGGTACCCGCCCGCATAACTTTCGCGAAGCTCGGCTATGACGCCGTCCTCGTCGGTGTAGTCCGCGTCGAAGTCGCGGCGCAGCGCCGAGAGCAGCTCGCCGTCGAGCTTATAAAAGCCGTTATTATCGAGGCAACGCATGTACTCCGCGGTTTTCTCCGGCCCCGCGGCAAGATATAAAAGTCTTTCGAGGTTGCTCGAAACGAGTATGTCCATCGACGGCGAGATGGTGCGGAAGAACTCGCGGTTGCGGTTGTATTCGCCTGTCTTAAAGAAATCGGTCAGCACGTTGTTTTTGTTCGACGCGCAGACAAGGCGGCCGATCGGCGCGCCCATTCTCTTTGCGATATAGCCCGCGAAGATGTTGCCGAAATTGCCGGTCGGCACGCAGAAGTTGACGCGATCTGCGTCTTTTATCGCGC
>DBRA01000016.1:14779-24913 GCA_002305445.1 Clostridiales bacterium UBA1380
TCCTCGGGATAGAACACGAGTATGCCGACGCCGTCCGTGTCGCGGCAGCCCTCGAGCGCGGCTTTGCCGGTGTCGCCGGACGTCGCGACGAGGATCAGGACGCGGCGGTTCTCGCCGGTCTTTTTTATCGCGCGGACGAGCAGGCGCGGCATGAGCTGCAGAGCCATATCCTTGAACGCGCATGTCGGCCCGTGCCACAGCTCGAGCGACCATAAATTATCCGCGACCTTTACGAGCGGCGCGGGCGACGGCGAGAAGCGGGTCTCCGAATATGCGGCGGAGCAGTCCTCCGCAAGCTCGTCCGCCGTGTAATCGTCGAGAAACTTTCCGAGTATAAACGCGGCGCGTTCGTGATAGTTCATCGACGCGAGCGCGTCCATGTCGGACGGCGACAGCTGGGGGATGGTCTCGGGCATGTACAGACCGCCGTCGGGCGCGATGCCGCGCACGATGGCTTCTGCGGCGGTTACTCCGCACTTCTTTTCAGCGTCGCGTGTGCTGTAGTACTTCATCGGTTCGTCCTTTTTCATATCATAAATTAGCGCGCATGAAAGCATAGGCGTTGTCGAAGAGAACGGCGTCGGTCTCTTTTCTGTCAAGCCCGGCGCGCAGCAGCGCGCCTTCCAGCGCCGGCAGCTCGGACGCGTCGCGGATATCCGCCGGCGTCTTGTCGATGCCGTCGAAGTCGGCGCCGACAGAGATGTGTCCCGTACCGCCGACAGAGCGCCAGTGCATGATGTGCTCCGCGGCCGCTGCCGAGTCGGCTTCGCCCGAATCGCAGAGGAACGCGGCGTACAGGTTCAACCCCACGATGCCGCCGGTCTCGATTATGCCGCGGAACAGGTCGTCGGTCAGGTTGCGGCGGTGGCCGCACAGCGCGCGCGCGTTCGAGTGGGTCGCGACGACGGGGCGTCCGCGGCGCAGCGCAAGCTCGATGACCTGCGCAGCCATCGCGTCGGACGCGTGCGACAGATCGGGCACGATGCCGATGCCGAAGCAGCGGTCGACAACGCGCTCGCCGAACGATGTAAGGCCGGCCTCCGTGTTGTGCGCGCCGCCCAGCTCCGTCTCGCCCGACCAGACCAGCGTCAGAAACCTGACGCCGCGCTCGCGCATGACGTCGAGCCGCTTTATGTCGCCGCAGAGGATGCGCGCGTCCTCGACGGCGGGTATGAACGCGCGTTTTCCCGCATCGAAAGCTTCGTCGATCTGCAGCGCGTCGAAGCAGACGGCAGCGCCGGCCTTCTTCGCGCGCTCCGCAAAGTCGTCGCTTATCGCGATGAAGCGGTCCCAGCATTCGGCGTTGCCGAAGCGGCTGTCCGACCATATCGCGGCGAGCTGCCCGTAACGGCCGTACGCGGCGGTCTTTTCAAGCGAAACGTGGCAGCCGTTGCAGGCGAGCGGCTCGTTTATATTGTACAGCACCGCGGCGGTGTCGCAGTGAAGGTCAAAGCAGTCCATCGCTATTCCTTTCATTCACTGCCGGTTACGGCGTTTTTGATGTGGTGCAGCTTCATGCCGCCGTCGGGGGCGGCCGTGACCTCTATCACGTCGATCCGCAGAGCGCGCCCGCCCGCGCTCGAAGCCATGTCCTCGCGGAAGTATGCCCTTGCGGCGGCGCGCAGATTCTCGCGCTTGCGGAAATCTACGGCGTTCGACGGCCGCCCGAAGCGGCTTCCCTCGCGCGCGGTCTTGACCTCGACGAAGACGACGGTATTCTCGTCCTCCGCGATGATATCTATCTCGAGCCGCCCTTTGCGGATGTTGCGGCCGGTGATGCGGTAGCCGATGCGCTCGAGATACGCGCAGGCGGCGTCTTCGCCGGCGACGCCGAGCACGCGACGCGGCGTCGGAGTCTTATCTTCTTTTATCATTTCTTCTGCGACAATATTTTCGCGATAAACGACGCGCGGTGCTCCGGGCACGGGCCGTATTCGAGCAGCGCCGCGATGTGGGCGCGCGTGCCGTAGCCGCTGTGCTTCGCGAAGCCGTACATCGGGTACTTTTCGTCAAGCGCGCGCATGACGCGGTCACGGCTGACCTTCGCTATGATGCTCGCGGCGGCGACGGACGGCAGCAACGCGTCGGCGCCTACCAGCGTTTCGGCGCGAACCGGCATGTCGCGCGCTATATTCCCGTCGATCACGGCGGCGGCCGGCACGTCGCCCTGTTTCAACAGCTCGGCGCAGGTGCAGATATCACCCATAAGCGCCGATATCGCGCGGCGCATCGCAAGCTGCGCGGCGTTCAATATATTGTATTCTTCGATCTCGGCGACCGTCGCGTACGCGGAAGCGCACGCCGACGAGCGCTCGACCACGACTTCGTACATGGCTTCGCGGCGCTTCGCGCTGAGCTTCTTCGAGTCGTCGATGCCGATAATGTCCGTATCGGGTGGCAGAATCACGGCGGCGGCGTACACAGGCCCCGCGAGCGGTCCGCGCCCCGCTTCGTCGACGCCGCAGAAGACGCCGAGCCGCGCGCGGTATGCGGCTTCGAGCGCGGCGTCAGTCATCGCCGCTCTCCCTGCTCCCGTCTGCGGGAGCGTTTGTCGTCTCCTGTTCCGCGTCGGCGCCGGTGATATCGGCGCTGCCGTTGTCCGCCCGCCCGTCGGGCGACTCGAGCGATATGCGCCCTATCTTTGCCGCGCGGAACTCGTCGAGCAGGATATCGGCCGTTCTGTCCTCGTTTACCACACCGCCGGACATCAGGAAGCCGCGCTTGCGGCCGATCTCGAGGAACAGGTCGTAGTCGTCGAGATCGCTTATGTCGCCGAGCTTGTATCTTGTCTTGAGCAGCTCTGGGTACAGCGTGCGAAGCCGCGAGCAGAGCGTAACGGCAAGCTCGGTCTTATCAAGTATCGCATCGCGCACGGCGCCCGTCATCGCCAGGTTTTCGCCGACTCTGCGGTCGTCGAACTTCGGCCACAGCACGCCCGGCATGTCGAGCAGGTCTATGCCGATGTTCGTAGGAACCCACTGCTTTGTGAGCGTAACGCCGGGGCGGTCTTCCGTTTTAGCTTTTTTCGCGCCGGCTAAGCGGTTTACGAGCGTAGATTTGCCGCAGTTCGGTATGCCGACGACCATCGCGCGAAGGCGGCGGCCGGTCATGCCCTTTTCCTCCCAGCGCTGCAGCTTGTCGGCGCACAGCCGGCGAAGCTCGGACGCAATGCGGTCGACGCCCTCGCCGGTCACGCAGTCGGTTAACAAAACACCGCCTTCGGCGGCAAACGTGCGCATCCAGCGCGCGTTTGCCTCGGGGTCGGCGAGTGTTGCTTTATTCAAAAGTATCAGATGGGGCTTGCTGCCGATCAGGCGCTTTATCTCCGGATTGCGGCTCGAGCGCGGCACGCGCGCGTCGAGCAGTTCTATGACCGCGTCGACGTCGCCAAGGCTTGCGGCGATGAGCCGGCGCGTTTTTGCCATGTGGCCCGGAAACCACTGTATCTCACGGGAAGGCATATCAATAAATCGTAAAGTCTGAAAGCGGCAGGATGAGCGCGATCGCGCGGCCGACAATGCAGCGCGTGTCCATCGGACCGATCGACGCGAAGCGGCTGTCCACCGAGTGGTTGCGGTTGTCGCCCATGACGAATATGCATCCCTCCGGCACGATTATCGGATAACTCCAGTCTGAGGTGTACCTCTGATCGTCCGTCAGCTTGCGGTATGCGGATTCGTCGAGCACCACGCCGTCGACCGTAACCGTCCACGTATCGAAGTCTATATCGACGGTCTGACCCTCGGTCGCTATGACGCGCTTGACGATCGGCTCCGTGTAGCCGGAAGAAAGGTTCTGGCAGACGACGATATCGCCCTGCTTCGGCTCGTAAAACAGATTCGAGACGACGAGGTAGTCGCCTTCGAAAAGCGTGTCCTGCATCGATGGGCCGATGACGACCGTAAGCCGCGCTATGAAGGTGAACAGCAGTATCACAAACGTGGCGGAGAAGACGAATATCTCCGCCCAGTCGTATATCTCGTTAACGGCACGCGTCTTCATGTCCGGCTTTTCCGGTAGCGTCGCGTTTTCATCCATGACCGCATTCTCCCTTTCTCCGAAATAGTTATAGTTCTATAAAATACTTCATCAGCTCGTGGCCGTGCGGCAGGTACAGTCCCGTCTTGGCGCACTCCTCCTCGTCAAAGCGGGAAACGCCCCTGCGAGGTTCGAGCACGCTGTCGCGCTCGCTCGAGTAGATGAAAAACGGCACGGGATCCGGCGCATGCGTCCGCGTGGCGATCGGCGTCGGGTGGTCGGGCAGCACCATGATTTTGTACAGCTCGCCAGTTCCGGCGAGGTAGGCTTCGACGCGCGACAATATCTTGCTGTCGATGTATTCGATCGACATGACCTTGTTCGCGGCCTCGCCCCTGTGCCCGCATTCGTCCGGCGCTTCGACGTGGACGTAGACGAGCTCCGCTCCGCGCTTGAACGCGTCGACGGCGGCTTCGGCCTTGCCCGCGAAGTTGGTGTGTATGTTGCCGGTCGCGCCCTCGACGTCGACGACCTCCATGCCGGCGCACTTGGCGATGCCTTTGATAAGGTCGACCGCCGACACGACCGACGCACGCAGATGCCATTTATCGTAGAACGACGGCAGCGACGGCTTGCGGCCGGGGCTCCAGAGCCATGCGGAGTTCGCCGGACGCAGACCGCGGCTGCGGCGCGCTTCGTTTACGGGGTGATGCTCGAGCATATCCCACGATGCGCGCATGAACGCGTAGAACTCGTCCTTCGGCAGATAGTCCGTAATCCTTTGACCGAGTATGTCGTGCGGGCGCATAAACTGCGTCGTCTCGTCAGCGCCCCGCCAGACGAGGCAGTGACGGTAGCTGACGCCGGTGTACAGGCGGCGCTCATCGTTCGCGAGCGCGTCGTTCAGCGCGGCGACGAGCCGGTCGGCCTCTTCGGTCGTTATCTCGTCCGCGCTGTGGTCGAGCATGATTTTGTCGTCGTAGTCGCCGTCGTCCGACAGCGTGACGAGGTTGCAGCGCAGAGCTGTGTCCTCCGGGCCGAGCTGCAGGCCCATGCTCGCCGCTTCGAGGGGCGAACGCCCCTTCGAGTATATCTTGGGGTCGTATGACAGAATCGAGAGATTCGCCGTATCGCTTTCGGGCACCATGCCGTCCGGCACGTTCGACACCGTGCCGCAGACCGAGCGCGCAGCGAGCGAATCCATCGCGGGCTTATCAGCTTTCCGCATCGGCGTGACGCCGCCGAGCTCCTTCACGGGGAAATCGGCCATGCCGTCCGGTATCAGAATGAAATAACGCATGTCTTAAACTGTCCGACGCTTTCCTTATAGTATTATGTCAATATATTATAAGGAATATTATAGCATAAATCACCGGCCGGCGCAACCATTAAATAGGAAAACGGCGTCAGCAAAAATATGCCACAGCCGTCAGTATAACCAAAAACAGCGCGTTCAACCCGGTGAACACAAGAATGTACCTGCGCGTCGTGCCGGCTTTCTGCTTCTGATACTCGCGGAAGGTGATAAGGCTCGCGAGCGAAGCTATCAGCGTGCCCGTGCCGCCGATGTTGACGCCACGCAGAAGCTGGGCGTAATCGTCGGTGAACTGCGAAAGCAAAATCGCGGACGGAACGTTGCTGATGATCTGGCAGGAAAGTATCGAGAAAAGCAGCGTGCTCTTCCGCATCATGGCGGAGAAAAGCCGGCGCACAGCTTCTATGCGCGCCATGTTGCCGGCGAAGATGAAGAACGCGGCAAACGTCCCGAGCAGCGGGTAATCGACCGCTGCGAGCGCTTTCCTGTCGAGGAAAAGAAGCGCGGCCACGATGATTATCGTTCCGATTATGTACGGCACTCCGCGGAATACGATCGCGATAGATAGAGCGAACAGCACAAGGTATGCGCTTGTCCTCACAGGCTCGGAGAGGCTTGTGTCCGGGTTCGTAAGATGCAGCGTTTCCCCTCCGGCAAGCAGGCAGCAAACCGTTATCAGCGCGACCGCGACGAGAAACGGCACGAGCATTATCGACATGAACTCGAGCGTGGGTATCTCGAAATACGAATAAAGGTAGAGGTTTTGCGGGTTGCCGAACGGAGTCAGCATACCGCCGAGATTCGCGGCGATGTTCTGTATAACGAAAAGGAACGCCGTCTTTTCGCGCCTGTCCGTTTCGGACAGGATCAGCCACCCGAGCGGCAGGAACGTGATCAGCGCCATATCGTTTGCGATGAACATCGAGCCGATGAAAGTCACGTATGCGAGGGCGAGGAAGCATGAGCGCGTCGTATGGAAGCGCGTTACAACCTTTCTTGCGAGAAACGTGAAAAAACCGACGTTGCGCAGGGCGCATACGACGGCGAGAACGGAGAAAAGGCAGGCGAGCGTGCGGAAATCGAAGTAATCGGCGTATTTTACGTCCGGCGGTATGACGAACGACGTTATGACGGCGGCTGTTACCGCAGTCAGGAACACTGCGTTTTTCTTCGCGAACGCGGCGATGCGCCGTGTTAATTTGATGCGCGGAATCGGTTGTGTTTCTACCCGGGCTTGCATTGATTAATTTCACTTTCATATATTCGAACCGATAAATAATATCACCGCGCAAAGCGTTTGTCAATGATAATAAACGATAAAAGAATTCCGATAATTACAGTATTATTTGCCTTCTCCAACAGCAGGAATCGTAAATATACGCCAAGCGTTCAGCATTAACCATCTTAACCATATCGCGCTGGGTGAAACGATGCACTTTTAACATTAAATTAACAAATCAGTAGACACGGGGCCATATAATATACATGTAGTAAACGATTTATTTTTGGGGGCTGTTTATGAAACGATTAGTCTCATCAATTCTCGCGGCACTCATCCTTTCGTCGATCATCGGCTGCGCCGCTCAGTCGGAACCGCCGGGCAACGATACCGCGGCGTCCGGCGATACAAACGCATCAACAACGCCGGTAGAGGAAACGACAAAGACGGCGGCGTCGATCGTCACGGAAAAATATGCCGACAAGGATTACGGCGGAGCGGAGATTCACATTCTGTCGTTCCAGCCGGGCGCACATTTCTACTCGTTCACATCCGCGACGGAAAACGAACTTTGGTATGAAGAGCAGACCGGCAACGCTCTGAACGACGCCATATACGACCGCAACCGTATGACCGAGGAGCTTTTAAACGTGAAGATCGTGCCGGAGTTTGTCTCCGACCCGACGGCTACGTATAAGAATTCCGTAACCTCCTCGGACGGCGCGTTCGAAGCCGCCATTAACCGGCTTGATTATCAGGCCAACATCGCGGCCGAGGGCTATAGCCTGAACCTGCGCGCAATCCCTTCGATTGACGTCACGAATCCGTGGTGGGACGAAGGCGTCGTAAACACATTCACGCTGTTTAAGGATAAGCTGTACTTCATTTCCGGCGATATAAACTACTACGACGACTACGCGGTCCAGTGCATCTACTTCAACGAGCGCATATACAGCGAAGAAGGATTCGAGTACAATCTGTACAATCTCGTGCGCGAAGGAAAATGGACGTTTGACCTTCTGAAGCAGATGTCGCTCGCCTCGACGCGCGACCTTGACGGCGACGGCAAGATTACAATACTGAAAGACCAGTACGGTTACGCTGACAATACCAGCGCGTTACTGCATCACATTTACCTGTTCGGCCAGAAGCTGTCCGAGATTGATCAAAACGGCGTGCTCCAGGTCAGCGCGATGAGCGACAAAATGTACGACGTTGTCGATAAGCTCTATGCATTCTTCAACGAGAGCAAGGCGGTATATGTCAACGGTTACGACGGCTCGACCGCGTTCAATCAGTCCAAGGTGCTGTTCTTTACGGATATGATAGGCGTTATATCGAACTTCCGCGATCTCGAAGACGATTTCGGCATCCTTCCGATGCCGCGCCCGGAGGAAGGCGAGCCGAAATACAGCGCATATGTTTCCAACGGTTGGTCCACCGCGTACTCGATTCCCAAGACCAATCAGCAGGCCGAGCGCACCGGCGTCGTGCTTGAAGCGATGAGCGCGTTCTCCGTAAACACAGTGACGACAACTCTTTATGACGTCATGCTTGAGTCTAAGCTTATACGCAACAACGACTCGCGCGACATGCTCTCCTATATATTCGACAGTAAGGTGTACGACTGGGCCGGCGACCTCGCGTGGGGTTCGAACATGGTAAACGTATTCAACTCGCTCGCAACGTCCAACTCTAACACATTTGCCTCGAGCATGGAAAAAGTTATGAAGCCCACCAATAAACAGCTCGAGAAGCTGATCGAGGCTTACAGCGGCGTTACCGAATAACCGAATAACGCAACGCCAGCCATACGAACGGCAGAAAGCGCTCTCCGAAGATATGCTTCGGAGAGCGCTTCTCTTTTTACGCAGAAAAAACCGGACAGAATACTGTCCGGTTTTATTGCGTTTTTATAAGCGCGTCAGGATTATTTCGTATCGGAGATCTTTTCAAATACGGCAGACACGATCGCGGAGATGTTATGAGACGCATATTTGGTGAAGAGCGGATCGATCTCATATACATAACCGTTGGCCACGGCCGAGACGCCTGCCCATTCGTCACCCGAGAAGTCGGATGCGGAACCGGTTGTGAAGATGAACTCGGGGTTGGCGGCGATGATCTCCTCATCGGTGACGGTTATGATGCCGGTCTTGTCGGCGAAAATCGAAGTAGCGCCGGCGGCGGAGAGCGCTTCGGCAAGATATGTGCCGCTGCCCGTAGTGGTGTTGTCGCCGAGGTCGAGGTACACGGACGATTTGGCGGCGCCGGAGGTGCTGAGCTGGGAGACGTTGATGGAGTTCGTCATCGCGGTTACGAGCGATTCACCGGCGTCGGTCTTGCCGACAACGGCGGCGACAAGGCGGATGATGTCTTTGACGCCGATCATGGATTCGGGCGTGCCGATCTCGAACACAACGGTTCCAGCGGCGGTCAGCGCGGATGTGTCGGCTCCGGCGGAGACGAACGCAACCTCGGCGCCGAGCGAGGCGGCAGCGGATGCGTCGGTCGTTGAGGCGGTCACGCCTTCGACACCGGCGGAGACGGAGTCGACGCCGACGAGTTTTCCGGTTTCGCCGAGGCCGGCGAGAATGATCGTGGCGGAGGGAGAGAGCGAAACGACTTTGGTTACGGACGCGGGGATCTTTACGGATTCACCGGCGAGGTTTTTAACGGTGCGCGTGCCGTCGTCGACGGTTCCGGTGTCCTTGTTTATCTGAATTCCTCCGCTTTCCTTCTCGCCGCATGAGACGAGCGCAAGCGGTATCATTACGAGCAGTGCGGCACAGATTATCGCAATCAGCTTCTTCATAATAATCATCCTTTCAGTTTTTGTAAAGACAGATTAATATTATTATAATCGCATACATCCTATATAATATCACATAATTTACCTCGCGTCAACCGCGCTTTGTAAAATTACCCGCGCGCGGTACACGGCTCGCGGGCTATTTACCATATTTTTTGGACTACCCAGAAGCTGCTCCGTGGCATATAATAATACGGAGAGCGAAAATCATTCGATCTTTTTTGGAGTGTAGCCGCATATGGAACTTATAGTGATTAGCGAAACGAAGCTGAAAGTGATGCTCGACGCGTGCGATCTTGAAAAATACCCGCTTTGTATCAGCGGCGAAGGTGTTGTATCGATGAAGGCGTTCCGCGAAATACTCGCCGCCGCGAGAGAAAAAACCGGATTCGACGCGTGTTCCGAAAGAGTGTTCGTGCAGGCGTATCCGTCGCGCAGCGGCGGTTGCGAGCTGTTTGTCACAAAGCTCGGCGCGTTTGCATCATATGACGCTGGAGGCACGGAGGACGATGAAGTGAGGTACAGGATTAAATCTGCCGGGCACTCCGATGCCGGAGATAACGAATGCGCTATTTATTTCACGACGATCGATTCACTTCTGAAGTTCTGCCGCCGCATCTCCGGAAAAGTCGGAAACCGCTGCAACGCATATGCATGCGACGACAGTACATATCTTATAATCGTTCCGGATAAGTTTTCGAAGCTGGCCGGCGAATACGGCGGCAAAGTGAGAAGCTATGAGTTCGCGGCCTATACGATTGACGAACACGCCAAGCTTATAACAACCGACGCGGCGTCTGTGCTGGGCGC
>DBRA01000044.1:0-15964 GCA_002305445.1 Clostridiales bacterium UBA1380
CAGTCGTAAATCGATCCGCGGTTCGCGCTGACGGTCGTCTCGAGCGTAAGCTGCTCGAGCACCTCGCGCTCGAAATAATCGTGCTGAATTACGCCGATATTGAAAAGCACGCCGGACAGTCCTGTCGCGATCGCGGTAAACACTGCCGCCGTGCCCGTTATGAATTTTTTCATGCGGCGGTCCACGCCGTTCTGATGAAAGACACCGGGTCTGTCTTTTGTCACAATCCGCACCTCATCTTCATGCGCCGTTATAGAAAAAACAAAGGGTGCTTGCCGCTTTTTAAAGTAAAATGCGGCGCCGGCGCCCTTTCTTTATCGGTCGGTCGCAATACAGCGGAGCCGGCCATATGCCGCGCCGTTCTGCCGCTATATTATATTATCGACTCCAGTATCATATGCGAAGTCAGCCCACATAATCCAGCAGTCCGCCTATCGGCTTATAAAGTATCGAAAGAAGAGTCGATACGGCGCCGCCGGATTTATTTGCGTTTTCATCCGTTTCCGTGTTCAATATCTCGATGCGGTCCTGCGTCGAGAGCGAAACGAAGCGGCGCTCGACAAGTTCCGTATTCACCATGCCGATTTCCTCGGTGGCGATTTTTTCGATCGTCCGGATGTCGTTCTTTCGTTCGAGCGCGAGCATCAGATCTTCCTTCTGCGCTTCAAGCGACGATATCTCGTCCTCGAGGTCGCCGATTGAGGAGGATTTCTGATATATCAGCGTGTAGCTGTAGATGATGAACATCATCATCATCGTGCAGATCAGCGTCAGCGCGATCGCCGCGATCGGCAGCTTCGTGCGCGGCATCTTCACCTCGCCGTCCTTTGTGAGGCGCTTGTCGCGGTATATCTCGGCGGTACGCTGCTTCGGAGCGGGCTTCCGGGCAGTCCCCGGCGCGCTCTTCCGCATCGCGCCCTGAGCGGGCTGCGTCGTCGGCACAGCCGCGTTTTGGCGCGGTCTGCGCTGCTCGGCGGATCTGCACTGCGCTATGTAGCGGTTGCGCTCCCTGATGCGCTGCGCGTCCTCGAGCATACGCCTGTAGCCTTCCCCGGAGCTCTGCGCGGCGGGCCGCACTTTCATGGCCGCCATGCTCTGGGCGCGGCGGACGTTATCCAACACGGCGCTCTGTCTTACCGAGTACACGCCGCGGCTTTCAAAACGCATTCTGAGTCTGTCGGCGAGCGGATTTTCCGCTGCGTATGTGCCGGCATATACGTTTCTGCGCATATCGGTCATGATATTTCTCCTTCCGGTCGTTCGGGCGCGCGTCCGCAGCCCGACGGTCAATTTTCGTATCCGGATTCGCTTCAATCGATCCGATGGCTTGTATTTATTTTTCACAGTGCGTTTTCGCTTTACGGCGTTTGATATTGACTGTAAGCGCTTTTACGTGCACGAGCGGCTTCTATCTTACGGGTGTTATTCGCGCTCCGATGCCCGGTTTGTTTTATCGATCGTCTGCGCCGCGGCGGGACGACGGATCTGCTACAGTTTTTCCGCCGCGCGCAGCTTGGCGCTGTGCGAGCGCTTGTTTTTCGCAAGCTCCTCCTCTGACGGGAGCGTCGGCTTACGGGAGAGCAGCTTCACATCGGGCGTGCGGCCGCACACGCAAACGGGAAAGTCCGGCGGGCATACGCAGCCGCGCGCGAGGTCGGTGAAGACGTTTTTCACTATCCTGTCCTCGAGCGAATGGAACGTGATGACGGCGATCCTGCCGCCCTTTCGCATCATTGCGACGGCGTCTTTAATCGCCGGTTCGATCGCGTCGAGCTCGCCGTTGACTTCGATTCTCACCGCCTGAAACGTGCGGCGCGCTGGGTGCTGCGCTTCCGCCCTCGCGGCGGCGGCCGGAATCGCCGCCTTGACGACGGCCGCAAGGCGCGCCGTCGTTTCGATCGGTTCCTTTTCCCGTTCTCGCACGATGAACGACGCTATGCGCGGCGCGAACTTTTCCTCGCCGTATTCGGCGATGATGCGGCGCAGCTCGCTCTCGGGGTAACCGTTCACGACGTCCGCCGCGGTGAGCGGCTGCGACGTGTCCATGCGCATGTCGAGCGGCGCGTCGGTGTTGTACGAAAAGCCCCTCTCCGGCGTGTCGAGCTGATGCGAGCTGACGCCGAGGTCGAGCAGCAGCCCGTCGATTTCGTCGATGCCGGATTCGCGCAGCGCGGATGCGAGGTTGCGGAAGTTGTCGCGGATGAAGACGACCTTGACCCCGTCGATACCGCCGAGCCGCGCCTTGCACGCCGCTATCGCGTCGGCGTCGCGGTCGATGCAGCAGAGCGTTCCGCCGCCCGCCGCCATGAGCGCGCGGGCTATCGCCTCCGAATGGGAGCCGCCGCCGGCCGTGCCGTCCACATAGACGCCGCCGCCCTTTATCGCGAGCGCGTCCACGCACTCGGCGAGCATGACCGGTATATGGCCGAAATCAGCGTTATCCTTCATGTTCATCACAGCCCCAGCTCGATCATCTGAGCCGTCATGGCGTCCATATCGAGCGATTTCTCATGCTCGTCCCATCGAGCTTCGTCCCATATCTCAGCGTGGTCGAGCACGCCTATTATAACAACGTTCTTGTCAATGCCGGCGAACTCGCGCAGCGTGTCCGGAATTATGACGCGGCCCTGCGCGTCCGGAACGACCTCCGCGGCGTTGCGGCTGAGAAAGCGTATCATATCGCGCGCCTGCGTCCTTGGCAGCTGCGCGAGACGGTCGGTGAATTTCGCCCACTCCTCGTTTGAGTAAACCGACAGACACTTGTCCGTGTTGACGGTGATAACGAAAGATGCGCCGAGTTTCTCGCGCATCTTCGCGGGAACGAAGACGCGGTATTTCGCATCGAGCGTATGGCGGTATGTGCCTGTCAGCATCGCGTCTTCTCCCTTCCCTGAAATTCACCACTTCAGTGTACTTTCGCCCCACTTTTATGGACTTATTATATATCATCAAGGACAAAAACGCAATACCCGGAAACGCGATTTTTATTGAAAATTCTATTATTTCCCGATATTTCCCGTATGATTCGACACGCCGTTCGACAGCGATTTCATAAAAACGGGCGATTTATGAAATTTTATCTGAATTTGAAACCACATCCTTCCCCCGACGAAAAAAGCTCCCGAAACCGCGGTTCGGTTTCGGGAGCTTCCGGATGTATCGAAAGAGAGCGGTTCTGATATGTCGTAAACGGAGATGCTGCGCGATGCGCATTCAGGTGCGGCGGCGTCCGAACGACTCCGCGAGCGCCGCCACGGGCGCCGACAGCGCCGCTTCGAGCGAGCGTCCGTACTTAATCAGCTCGCGCGCGTATGTCGAGCTGATGTGCGCGAACTGCGCGCGCGCCGGAAGCAGGACCGTCTCGAACTCGGGGTCGAAGGCGCGCATGATCGAGGCGAGCCCCGACTCGTAATCGAAGTCGCACACGCCGCGCACGCCCTTGACAAGCGTCGTTATGCCGTGCTCGTGCATAAAATCGGCGACAAGCCCGCCGTAGAGCTCCGCACTCACGTTGTCGTACGGGCGGCAGGCGGCGCGCACCATTTCAAGCCGTTCTTCCGGCGTAAAATAGCCGCCGTGTTTCTCGGTGTTGACGAACACGGTTACGTAGACGCGGTCGAAGATCTGCGCGGCGCGCGCGATCACATCCTCGTGGCCGAGCGTCACGGGATCGAAGCTGCCCGGAATCAATGCAGTCGTGCGCTTCATATCGGTCACCTCCGCGTATCAGTCCGCTTTCAGTGTCAGCCGCGTTATCCTGACGCGGCCGTAGCGCGACTGCTTTACAAGCTCGTAACGCTGCGCGACGTCCTCCCGGCCGGCGAAGACGTCGTCCGTTTCCGACTCGCATATGATAAGGCAGCCGGGCGCGCAGACGTCGGAGCGCGATATGCGGTCGAGCGCGCCGACAAGGCAGTCGGTCTTATACGGCGGGTCGAGGAAGATGAAGTTGAAACGCTCCCTGCCGTCGGCGGAGCGCAGATACGCGGCGTAGTCCGACACGGCTACGCGGCAGCGGTCGAACAGCTTCGTCTTCTTCGCGTTCGCGATGACGAGCTCGGCGGCTTCGCGCGAGTTGTCGATGAACACGGCCTTCTCCGCGCCGCGGGACAGCGCTTCGAGCCCCATCTGGCCCGTGCCCGCGAAAAGGTCGAGCACGGTCGTGCCCTCGAGGTCGAACTGGATCATGGAGAACACGGCCTCCTTGACGCTTTCGGGCGTCGGGCGCGTGTGCTCGCCTTCCGGCGTGAACAGCTTTGTGCCGCGCGCGGTTCCGGTTATTATTCGCATTTATGAATCCTCTCTTATAAACGTTTATATACAGACCGGCCGAACAGGCGCACAGATATGAACTTTGCCGGTTCAGTCATCGGCTTCGCCAGAATCGGCGTCGATATCTGCGTCGGCGTCGACGTCACCGGCGTCGATATTATCATCGCCGCTTTCGAAGTCGGCGGCGTCAGCGCCGATATCCTCATCGTCACTGCCGTCGGCGACGGCTTCGCGCGAGGTTTTGGCCGCGGCGGCGTCGAAATACGCGCGCAGCGTCTTCGCGTCGGTGCGGCTGACGCCGCGGACTCGCGCCAGCTCGTCCTCGCTCGCGGCGCGTACGGCGGCGAGCGTGCCGAAATGCGAAAGCAGCAGCCGCGCTTTGACCGCACCGATGCCCTTTATCTTTTCGAGCGACGACGTTTTGATCGTCTTGCGCTTCGCGCCGGTCATTTTGGACACCGTGAAGCGGTGCACCTCTTCCTGCAGGCGATAGACGAATATGAACACCTCGTTGTCGCGCGCGATCGATACGTCGCCGTCAACCCCGACGACGCTGCGCGTCTTGTGGTGCTCGTCCTTGACCATGCCGAAAACGGGCACCGGCAGCCCGAGCTCGTCGAGCAGCGCCGACACGACGGACACATGGCCCTTGCCGCCGTCGAGCAGTATCAGATCCGGCAGCTCCGAAAACGAGCCGTCCGTGTCTGATAAGTGCGCGAACCGCCTCGATACCGCCTCGCGCATGGCCGCGTAGTCGTCCTCGGCGGTCTGCCCCTTTATGCGGAACACGCGGTAGTCCGATTTGGCGAGCCGTCCGTTCTTCGCGACGATCATGCCGGCCGTGATGTGCTCCGAGCCGAGGTTCGAGATGTCGTATGCCTCGATGCGCTGCGGCACCGACGGCAGCGACAGCATCTGAGCCAGCCGTATCAGCACGCGCTCGTCGTTTTCGGCGCGCCGCCTGTGCTCCGCCGCCTTCTGACGCGCGTTGTCGCGCGCCATGTCGCAGAGCGCCTTGTTGTCGCCGCGCACCGGCGTCCGCAGGGTCACCTTATGGCCCGCCATGCCGCGCAGATACTCGCCGAGCGCGTCGCGCTCCTGCTGCGGCAGCGGGAACGACAATAAAATCTCCGGCGGTATGTCCTCGCGGCGCGAGTAAAGGCTCGTGATGAACGACGACGCGGACACGGTGTCCGGCACGTCGTCGCCGGACACATCATTGTCGGCATCGCCGCCGTCCGTATCGGATGCACCGGCGTCTGCGGAAGCAGCGGGCACGGCCGCATCGGGCGCAGCCGCAGCGGTTTCGCCCGTTTGGGCCGCGGCAGAGTCCGTCTGAGCATCCGCGGTTTTCATGTCCGGCGCGCCGAAATCGACGATTTCGTCTGCGCCGAAGTAGAACTCCTCGCTGTCGGTTATGACGCCGGAGCGTATATAGAACACCGACGCGCAGGCGCACACGTCGTCGCGCCAGAGCGCGATGATATCGAACTCCGCGTCCGGCGAGCCGACCACCTTCTGCTTGTCGCCGAGGCGCTTCAGCGCCTCGATGCTGTCGCGGCAGCGCGCGGCCTCCTCGTACTTCTCCTCCTCGGCGCACATTATCATACGCTGCTCGAGCGACCTTACGGCTTCGCGCGTGTTGCCGCGCAGAATCGATATGGCGCAGCGGATCAGCTCGTTATACTCCTCCTGCGTCACTTTCCCCGTGCACGGCGCGACACAGCGGCCGAGCTGCGCGTAGACGCACGGGCGCTCCCTGCCGATGTCGCGCGGGAATACTCTCTTGCAGTTCGGTATGCCGAGCGTGCGCTCGAGCGTCGCGATGATTTCGTAGACGATGTTCGTTCCCGAGTACGGGCCGAAGTAGCGGGCGCCGTCCGCCAGCCTCTTGCGCGTCATACCGATGCGCGGATACGGCTCGTTGACGCTCACCTTGATGTACGGGTACGATTTCGCGTCCTTCAGCTTGATATTATACTTCGGAGAGTGCTGTTTTATCAGCGCGTTCTCAAGGGAGAGCGCTTCGATTTCGGTATCGCACAGGATGAAGTCGAAATCGGCGACGCTGCCCGCCATGCGCGCGGTCTTGTCGGCCTGACCCTCCGGAAGATGAAAATACTGCGACACTCTGTCGCGCAGAGTGCGCGACTTGCCGACATATATGACGCGGCCGCCCGCGTCCTTCATGATGTATACGCCGGGGCGGCGCGGAAGAGCCGCGGCTTTGCCGCGCAGGTATCCTATTCTATCGCTGTACTGTGCCATACTATCTCTCCCGAAAACGAACGGAGCGAGGGTTCAGCGCCGGCGCGCGCACAACCGTTCTGCCGGTCTGCGCGCCGACGCATGAAACCCGCTCGCTCCGCGGTTTCCGACAATATTCTGCCCGGCCGCGCCGCCGAAAAGCGCACGCAGACCATACCGGTGCGCACCGCGCGCGCCGGCTGCTTGTTACTCGTTGAATCCGGTTTCGATAAGGCTGACAAGAGCATCGATGGCGTCGTTTTCGTCGGGACCGTCGGCAAGCAGCGTGATGGTCATACCCTTGACGATACCGAGCGAAAGCACGCCGAGAAGGCTTTTGGCATTGACTCTGCGATCCTCGCGCTCAACCCATATCGAACTTTTGAATGAATTAGCCTTCTGAATAAAAAACGTTGCCGGCCGTGCGTGCAGACCTACATTATTTTTAATGGTAACGTCTCGGGATATCATGAAGCACCGACTCCTCGCATATGTCAATAATTAAATAAGTAATGATAGTATATCAAACAAATAATACGAAATCAATAGCCGCCGCGTAATTTTTTTCGCAACATGGGTAGAATTGTCTGTTAATATTTCATAATCCGACACGGTCAGTCGATTTTGGATATATCGGTAACCAGAACGTTTACGACAATTTCCGTGCTTTGAATCGAAATTGTCTTATTAGGCGCTATATAAGTGTTTCCGTCGAGCAGAAAACCCGTGTCGGTCATGATGCCGGACGCCAGCACTGTGCCGCGGACGTCGACCCTGCCGTCGTCGCCCGTATCCTCGTCGTCGACCGCGTACGACAGAATGTATTCGCCGCGCTCGTTTTCGATATACAGCTCGGCCGGAGTGACCGCGACGTTGTCCATCAGCGAGCCGAAAACGTCGGAGGACTGCTCGACATAAAACATGGTGCCGGGCTTGAAGCAGTCCGCGGACGTTTCGCGAATGTCCGACACGAGAAACGAGACGGCGTAGTTTTCAAGCTTCGGGGCGCCGCCCGGCAACGATCCGTATTTCACCGTATAAAGGCGCAGCCCCGCGCCGGCTATGGCGAGCGCCGCAATTATTATTATACACACGTCGACGGCGTTGACGCGCCGTCCGGCGCGTTTCCTTGCTTTTTCCGGATTATGTCCGTTCACGCCCGTCCTCTCTTTCTGCGGGTTGTATAATTCGCCGCCTGCTTTATGTAAGGTCAGCCGCGCTTAAATGCTCTTTGCGTTCGCGAGCAGGTAATTTTCCGCTTCGGCGCACCATAGGCCGTTGCCTTCGCGGCAGAGCCTGTCGAGCTCGAAGAACATGCCCGCGTTTTTGTCGTCGCCCGCTGCCTTGCACTTCTCGGCGACCTCGCCGAAGGAGTCGATCGCGGTCAGCGGAAGCGAAATGTTTGTGTAGATGAGCTTCTTCGCGCCCTTGATCTCCGGCAGGTGCAGCGTCGTTTCGACGACGGCGTCGAGCCCGCCGATGTGCGTGATCATCGACGCGGGGTTGATCTTTCCGCTCTCCATCATCGCGATGGATTCGCGCATATCGTCCGTGTTTCCGCCGGATGTGCCGACAAGATGCGTCGATTCGTAGTGGACGCGGTAGAAATTGAAGTTCGCGGAGAACTTGTTGTCCGTCGGGCCGGCGAAGAAGTTGAGGCAGCCGTCGCGCGCGAGCATCGCGTCCGCCATCTCGACGACAGATTTGACGGGGGCGAGCACGAATATGTCGTCGAAGCCCTCTCCGTCCGGCGTCATCGCCTTCAGTTCGGCGACGGCGTCGGCCATGTTCGCGGTGTTGACGTATTTCAACTCCACGCCGTGCCGCTTCGCGTCATCGACGGTGAGCAGCGACGCCGCTCTTTCAAGGCGCGCGTCGTCGATGTCCGTGACGACGAGCAGCGACGGGCGGCGGTCGGCATGCAGGGCGTAGTCGATCGCGCCCAGACCCATCGGGCCGGCACCCGCGAGAATCGCCATCGCGCCGCCCTCTCTTATGCCCATCGCGTGCTCATAAGAGCCGTTCGTCGTGTGGTAGCTCGCGTGGAACGCGCCGACGATGCAGCTCATCGGCTCGGCCAGCGAACCGTAAAAATACGCGTCGCCGTTATACGGCAGCAGGCAGCCGAGCTCCATGACCTCGTGCGGTATGATGATATACGTCGCGTCGCCGCCGATGTATTTGTACGAGTACCCCGGAGACCAGAGCGTGCCGTTGTAATTCAGCGCCGGCTGGATTATAAACTTGTCGCCGGGTTTGTACCTGTCCCGCCACTTCGCGCCGACCTCGACGATCTTCCCGCAGAACTCGTGGCCGATGATCACGGGGTTCTCGGCGATATCGTCCGGCACGCGCTTGTGCGCGCTGCCCTGCTTCGCAGCCTTGTACGACGACATGCAGATCGAGTCGGATATGACGTGCGCGAGTATTTCATCCTCCGCTATCGGCGGAAGATCGAACTCACTCAGGCGAAGATCCATTTCGCCGTGGAGCCTGACGGCTTTTGTTTTCATTTTATGCTCTCCTGCCCAATTATTTATAATACCCGAAAATTGTATGATATGCGTTTATTTCGTCCCGCCGCGCCTGCCGAAAAGGCGGCGCAGCCTGGATTTTGCCGCGGCGGCGCGCTTTTCGCGCTCCGCTTCGTCTATTTTCGCCGAGACAAAGCGGTCCGCTTCCGCCGTATCGCCGCCGTCCGAAAACTCGGCGGCAAGGCAGTCGCCCTCAGCGACCCCCTCCGGCAGCGACGAAAGCGGCAGGTCGATTTTATACGACCCGCGGACGCCCTCGGCGACGCAGACCGCGACCGCGCCTTCGATGCGGTCGACGACGAGCGTCACCGTCATTTGCCGAGCAGCTCCGGTATGCGCTGCGACGGATATACCGACTGCCAGTCTTTTTCGAAATCTTCGACGGCGACAAGCGTCAGCGGGTGATACACGAGCTTTTCGTAAAGCTCCGGCGCGAGCGTGACCGCGTGCGCGCCCGTCATCGACACCTTGTGTATCTGTTCGACGTTTCTGAACGACGCCGCGAGGACTCTGCATTTGGAATTCTGGATGTTGAACAGCTTTACGATCTCCTCGACGACATGCGTGCCGTCCGAGACGATGTTATCGAGGCGGTTAACGTACGGCGCGACGAAGTCCGCGCCGGCGTCGGCCGCGATAAGCGCCTGCTGTTGCGAGAAAATCGCCGTCACGGTCACGCCGATGCCGGACTTTTTAAGCTGCATCGCGGCCTTGAGCCCTTCGGGCGAAATCGGAATCTTTATATAGAAGTTCCCGCCGACCTCGCGGCGAAGCGCTTCGGCTTCCGCGACGATATCTTCCGCGGCCGAGGCCGTCGTCTGGATATGGAACATCCTGTCGTCGCCGATGACTTCGCGTATCTCGCGGATGAGCGCTTTAAAATCGCCCGCGTGTTCGCGGGATATTATGGTCGGGTTGGTTGTTACACCGTCGATGGGATAATACTCGATGCACTTTTTGATTTTATCTATGTTTGCGCTGTCTATAAAATGGAGCATTTAAACGCAATTCACACCTTTTATGATAATTAGAATCGTTAATACTAATTATATCATCATTCCGAGCCGTTGTCAAACCACGGCGGTGCGATAACAGCGGTTTCGGACAGTTTACGGATGCTGCCGCACAATCTGCGCGCCGTTCGCGACGACGTCGTCCCAGCACGCAGCCATGACGGCGATGTTGTAGTGCGACTCGTATCTCAAAGCGGCGGCTTTCGACGCCGAACGGTACAGCTCGCGGTCGGCGCAAAGGCGCACCATCGCCGCAGCGAGCGCCGTTATGTCGCCGGGTTCGGCAAGCAAACCTGCCGTGCGGTTGACATCCGCCGCGCTGTTGATGTCTGATGCGTTGTCAGGACCGGTTACGGCGCCGACGGCGTTTTCGCCGCCGACGCCGGCTGTGCCGATATCATCCGCGTCGTACCCGAGCATCGACGGCACGCCGCCGACAGCGAAAGCGGCTGCCGGCAGGCCGAGGCTCATGCCCTGCGAGAGCGACAGCGGCGTCGTTTCAGATACAGACGCCAGTACGACCGCATCCGCGGCGTTGTAAAACGGCGACACATCGTCTGCGAATCCAGTGAAGGCGACTTTGTCCGCGATACCGAGCGATACCGCCTGTTCGCGCAGAGCGCGGTCGAGCGAACCGCCGCCGACGACCGCAAGGCGCAGCGCACCGTTTTGCTTTGCCGCGAGCGCAAACGCGTCGAGCAGTGCGCCGCAGCCCTTGACACTCTCGAGCCGCCCGCAGTAGAGGTATAAAAAATCGCCCGCTCCGACGCCGAGCGACGCTCTGACCGCCCCGCGCCTGCCCGGGACGCGAATAAGCCTTTCGCTGCCGTTTTCGATTACGGCTATGCGGCGCTCCGGCGCGCCGAGCCGGACGAGCGCGTCGCGCGCGCCGCTCGATGTGGCGATGAAATCGGTCGGCACCGCGCGGTAGTAGATGCGCGCGGTGGGCCCGCCTTCCCCGCCCCCGTCGCAGTGGCGCACGAGAATGCGCCGCTTCACGCCGCAGATTGCGGCGGCGACGGCAGCGGCGGCGGACGCGTGCGTCACGACCGCGGCCGGCCGCAGCGTGCGGATGAGCGAGATATATGCCCGAAGCGAGGACGCGTCCGCGCTGTTCTCGCGCGCGCCGTCAACCTCGACGACGCGGGCGCCCGCCGCCTCGATCGCGCGTGCGATAGCCGCTCCGCGCGGCACCGCGACGACGGTTTCGATGCGGTCGGCGCGGCGGTTATCGCCGGTGAGACCGTTGCGGTTCGCGCAGCCGGCACTGTCGATATGCTCGGCGCGATTTGCCGACGCGCGGACGTAACCCTCGAGCAGCCGCCCCGCCCCGCCGATACCGGTATCGGTCAGCACATGAAGCGCGCGCATAATCCGGCCTCCTGCTTAAAAAATCGCGTCTTGTCGGGCGAATGATTTTACCCGTCTGACAAAAACATTATATAACGGCGCATGCCGCATGTCAATCAAGCAAACGGCACGGATAAACGTGTTTTCTTAAGCAAAACCGTCCCCGCAGCGGCGAAAAACCGTATCAAATCCGCCTTTAAGCAAATTAACCCGCCGTAAACCGCTTCCGCCGCATTGACACGGGGGCGCGCTTGTTTTATAATTTCTTTGAAATGTTTATTGCGGAGGACGATATAAAGATGAAAAAATATGCGATCGGCGTTGACTTCGGCACGCTTTCCGGGCGCGCCGTGATCGTCGACGTCGAAAACGGCGCTGAGCTTGCAAGCTCCGTGCTCGAATACCCGCATGCCGTCATGGACGAGTACCTCATCGAGGACGGCGTCAAGGTCAAGCTGCCGCCCGATTTCGCGCTCGAGCATCCGCGCGACTACCTCGACGTGCTCAGCGCGACAATACCGGACGTGCTCGCCAAGTCGGGCGTGTCCGCCGACGACGTGATCGGCGTCGGCATCGACTTCACCGCCTGCACTCTCATGCCCGTCTACGCGGACGGCACGCCGCTCTGCTTCGACCCCAAGTATAAGGCGGAGCCGCACGCCTACATTAAACTCTGGAAGCATCACGCCGCGCAGAAGTACGCGAACCGCTTAAACGAGGTCGCGCGCGAGAGAAACGAGCCGTGGCTCGAAAAATACGGCGGTAAGATCAGCTCCGAATGGCTCTTCCCGAAGCTGTGGCAGACGCTCGAGGAGGCGCCGCAGGTCTACGCCGACACCGCGTATTTCATCGAAGCCGCCGACTGGGTCATCTGGCAGCTGACCGGCACTCAGACGCGCAACTCCTGCACCGCCGGCTATAAGGCGATCTACAACAAGCGCGAGGGGTACCCGTCTAAGGAGTTCTTCGCAGCGCTCGATCCGCGCCTCGAGAACGTCGTCAAAGATAAGCTCGACTGCCCGATCAGCCCGCTCGGAACGCGCGCGGGCGGCATATCTGAGTCCGCCGCCAAGCTGACCGGGCTGCGCCCCGGCACCGCCGTCGCCGTCGCCAACGTGGACGCGCACGTGACCGTCCCCGCGCTCGGCATGACCGGCACCGGCAAGCTCCTCGCTATCATGGGCACATCGACCTGCCATATGCTGCTCGGCGACCGCGAATGCGTCGTTCCCGGTATGTGCGGCGTCGTTGAGGACGGCATCCTGCCCGGTATGTACGGCTACGAAGCGGGCCAGTCCTGCGTGGGCGACCACTTCGCTTGGTTCGTCGACAACTTCACGCCCGCCGAATATCGCGACGAAGCGGCGGCGCGCGGCATATCGCCGATGAAGCTGATGGTCGAAAAAGCGCGCGCGCTCAAGCCCGGCGAGTCCGGCATAATCGCCCTCGACTGGTGGAACGGCAACCGCAGCGTGCTTGTCGACGTCGACCTGACGGGTCTTTTTATCGGCATGACGCTGCAGACGAAGCCGGAGGAGCTGTTCCGCGCGCTCATCGAGGCGACCGCGTTCGGCACGCGCAAGATCATCGAGACGTTCCGCGAAAACGGCGTCCCCGTCGACGAGTTCTATGCCGCAGGCGGCATCGCGGAGAAGGACCCCTTCACGATGCAGATCTACTCCGACGTCACGAACATGAAGATCCGCGTCTCCGGCAGCGCGCAGGCTCCCGCGCTCGGCAGCGCCATTTTCGGTGCGACGGCGGCGGGCAAGGCAGCGGGCGGTTATGACACCGTCGAAGAAGCGAGCGCGAAGATGGGCAAGCTGTCCGACCGTTCGTACACGCCCGACCCCGAAGCGGTTAAGGTATACGACAAACTCTACGCCGAGTATTCGATCCTGCACGACTACTTCGGCCGCGGCGCGAACGACGTCATGAAGCGCCTCAAGGCCATAAAGGCGGAGCAGCGCGCGTAATAACGCACCGCACACGCATGCGATAAATAAAAATCCCCGTATATACGGGGATTTTTTGTCCTATAATAAATCTGTTCCGCCGCATGTCATCCCGCGCCCGATCCGGTCGAAGAAGCGCCCGATCTTATCGCCGCCTTCGATCTTCATGCGGCGAAGCCGCGGTACGAAACACGGCAGAAATGCGCCTCGCGTTTTCCGACGAGCGTCGCGGACGCGGGCGCACCGCCCTACAGCTGCCGGAGCGGGCGCGTCTGCCCGATTATTTCCGCATTATATGTTTCTTGCGTCATTTTTTATATCAACTTACATGTTTTTCTTACCATATTATGATAATATACGGCGGCTGCCGGGCGATGCGCGTTATATGACACGCTTTCGTAAAATATGACGCCTTCGCTTGACACGGTGGATGGCGTGTGATATAATATACGGTAACTTAAAAATGCGACAACGGAGACAGTACTCCGCGCGGAAAGTCTCAGAGAACGCCCTGTTCGTCCCGATTTCGGACGGAAGCTGCGAGGGGCGCGGCGGACGCGCGGCGGAAGATCACTCCCGAGCAGCGCGCGTGAAAGCGCGTCCCGGAAGGGGCGCGAAATAACCCGCGACGGAGCCCGACCGTTATGACGGGGACATATTTGCCGTATGTCGGGGTGGTAATAAGCGAAGCGCGCCTTCGTCCCTGAAACCGGGACGGGCGCTTTTTGTTTTCGGCAAAATCAATGACGAAAGGCCGGTTTATCATGTATAAGCAGGTTAGCTCAAACCTAAACTTTGTCGAGCGCGAAAAGGATGTGCTCGATTTCTGGAAAGAGAATAAAATATTCGAAAAATCGCTTGCCAAGAACGCGGGCAAGCGCGAATACACGTTCTACGACGGGCCTCCCACAGCGAACGGCAAGCCGCATATAGGCCACGTGCTGACGCGCGTCATCAAGGACATGATACCGCGCTACCGCACGATGAAGGGCTACAACGTTCCGCGCAAGGCCGGCTGGGACACGCACGGACTGCCGGTCGAGATCGAGGTCGAGAAGCTGCTCGGGCTCGACGGCAAGGAGCAGATAGAGAAGTACGGCATGGCGCCGTTCATCGAAAAATGCAAGGAGAGCGTCTGGAAATACAAGGGCATGTGGGAGGAGTTCTCCGGCAAGGTCGGCTTCTGGGCCGATATGGATAACCCCTACGTCACCTATCACAACGACTACATCGAGTCAGAGTGGTGGTCGCTCAAGAAAATCTTCGAAAAGGGACTTTTATACAAGGGCTTCAAGATAGTGCCGTACTGCCCGCGCTGCGGGACACCGCTCTCATCGAACGAGGTCGCGCTCGGCTACAAGGACGTCAAGGAACGCTCCGCGGTCGCCAAGTTCGCGACGGACGAAGCGGGCGTTTACTTCCTCGCGTGGACGACGACGCCGTGGACGCTGCCGTCTAACGTCGCGCTCTGCGTCAACCCGGACGAAACATATATCCGCGCGACGGCTAAGGTCGAGGGCCAGCCCGAGGGCGAAAGCTACATCCTCGCCGAGAAGCTCGCGCCGAAGATACTGGGCGAGGGCTACGCCACGCTCGAAACGTTCACGGGCGCGCAGCTCGAGGGCAGAAAGTATCTGCCGCTCTTCGACTTCTGCACTCCGTACGAGAACGGCTACAAGGTCGTCTGCGACGATTACGTCACGATGGACGACGGCACCGGCATCGTCCACATCGCCCCCGCGTTCGGCGAGCAGGACGCGGCCGTCGGCAAGAAGTACGGCCTGCCGTTCGTACAGCTCGTCGACGGCAAGGGCTGCATGACTGAGCCGACGCCGTGGGCGGGCATGTTCTGCAAGGACGCCGACAAACCCATCATCCGCACGCTGAAGGAGACGGGACGCCTGTGGTCGACTCCCGAGTTCGAGCACAGCTACCCGTTCTGCTGGCGCTGCGACACGCCGCTTATCTACTACGCGCGCGAGTCGTGGTATATAAAAATGACCGAGGTGCGCGACAGGCTCGTCGCGAACAACGCGACGATCAACTGGATACCCGAGTCGATCGGCAAGGGCCGCTTCGGCGACTGGATCGAAAACGTTCAGGACTGGGCCATCTCGCGCAACCGCTACTGGGGCACGCCGCTGCCGATCTGGATCTGCCCGCAGGGACACATCCACTGCATCGGCTCGATCGCGGAGCTGAAGTCGATGTCGGATAACTGCCCCGACGATATCGAGCTGCACCGTCCGTATATCGACGATGTGACGATAAAATGCCCCGAATGCGGCGGCGAGATGCACCGCGTGCCCGAGGTCATCGACTGCTGGTACGACTCCGGCTCGATGCCCTTCGCGCAGCACCACTACCCGTTCGAGAACAAGGAATTGTTCGAGGCGCAGTTCCCCGCCGACTTCATAAGCGAAGCCGTCGACCAGACGCGCGGCTGGTTCTATTCCCTGCTCGCGATATCGACGCTCATCTTCGATAAAGCGCCCTACCGCAACGTCATCGTCCTCGGCCACGTTCAGGACGAGCACGGGCAGAAGATGTCGAAGTCTAAGGGCAACGCCGTCGACCCGATGGAGGCGCTCGG
>DBRA01000044.1:16008-16529 GCA_002305445.1 Clostridiales bacterium UBA1380
TTCATGGGCACGCTGTGGAACACGTACGCATTCTACGTGCTCTACGCCGAGATCGACAAGTTCGACCCGACAAAGAACCCGCTCGTCCGCGACGATCTGACGGTCATGGACCGCTTCATCCTCTCGCGGCTGACCGCGACGATCCGCGATACGGACGATCACCTCGCCAATTACCGCATACCCGAGGCGGCGAGAGTGCTCGAGCGCTTTGTCGACGAGCTTTCGAACTGGTACGTGCGCCGCGGACGCGAGCGCTACTGGGCAAAGGAGCTTACTCCCGACAAGCGCGCGGCGTACACGACGCTGTGGACGTGCCTTGTCACCGTCTCGAAGCTCGCCGCGCCGATGATCCCGTTCATGGCCGAGCAGATATACCAGAACCTTGTCCGTTCGCTCGACCCGACGGCGCCCGAAAGCGTACACCTCTGCAGCTATCCTGAGCCGGACGACACGCTGCGCGACGAGGCGCTCGAGGACGACATGGAGAAGACGCTCGCGATCGTCACGCTCGCGCGCAGCGC
>DBRA01000021.1:0-1010 GCA_002305445.1 Clostridiales bacterium UBA1380
CTCGTCAGCCTGATACGCGCGATGGGCGGCAGCGCCGACGTGCTCTGCGACGGGTCGATGCTTCCGAGGCTGCACTTCATCGGCGAGCGCCTGTCCGACGGCGGGCCGGACGACGTGCCGCTCGACACGCCGTCGTTCGCCGCCGTTTCCGCGGACGCGCTCCGCGCGATGTACGACGCCGTCGTCGCGACGGATACCGCCTCCCCCTCGCAGCTCGGCCGCTTCGAGCCGTACGCGCCTGCGGTCGACTTCGCGCTCGATCATCACGGCTCGGGAGAGCCGTTCTGCGATCTGTACGTCGATGCGTCCGCCGCCGCGTCCGGCGAGATCGTCTACGACTGCGGCATCGCGCTCGAGTCGTCCGGGCGCATAAAAGCGCCGGAGCGCGCGGCCGCGGCGGGGCATACGGAATCTGCGGGACGCGCGGAAGCGCCCGAGCGCAAAGATCCGCCGAGCCGCGCGTCCGCGCTGCCGCTCGAGTTTTTCATCCGCGTCTACGCGGCGATATCGGCGGACACGGGCTGCTTCCGCTTTTCCAACGTCACGCCCGGAACGCACCGCCGCGCGTCCGAGATTCTGGCGCGCATGTCGGCGCTCGGCGAAAGCTGCCCGTCGGCGCCGGACGCGGCCGAGATAAACCGGCTGATCTTCGACAGCCCGTCGGCGGCGGAGCTGGCGGCGCGCCGCCTCGTGCTCGACAACATGCGCTTCTTCTGCGGCGGCCGCCTGTGCGGCGTGCTTGTCACGCAGGAGGAGATGGCGGCGCTCGGCGTGACCGAAGCCGATATGTCCGAAGCGCCTTCGCTCGTGCGCGCCGTCGACGGCGTAGAGATCGGCTTCACGGTGCGCGGCACCGAGGACCCCGGCGTCTGGCGCGTGAGCGCGCGCTCGAACGGCGAGGCGAACGTCGCCGCGGTCTGCGCGTCGTTCGGCGGCGGCGGCCATATGCGCGCGGCGGGATGCGCGCTCCGCGCGCCGGACGCGCAGAGCGCGTTCGATTTGGCGCGGAG
>DBRA01000021.1:1160-1529 GCA_002305445.1 Clostridiales bacterium UBA1380
CTCCGACGAGAAGGAATACGACGCGCTGATGCGGCTCGGCGTCATCACGGACACGCAGGACACGAGCGGCGAGGTGCTTTCGCGCAGCGACGCCATACCCGGCGCGGACGACGTTCTGCGCGCGGCAGCGTCGTTTCGCGGCGAGATTCTGCAGACGCCGCCGATGTACAGCGCGCTGAAGGTCGGCGGGCGCAAGCTCGTCGATATCGCGCGCGAGGGCGGCGAGGTGGAGCGCCGGCCGCGCACCGTCACGATATCGACGCTCGAGGCGTCACCGACGGACGACGCGTCGCTGTGGCGGCTGCGCGTGGTGTGCTCGAAGGGCACGTACATACGTACGCTGTGCGACGACATCGGGCGCGCGCTCGG
>DBRA01000021.1:1542-2038 GCA_002305445.1 Clostridiales bacterium UBA1380
TCGCGCCTTCTGCCGCTTGACCGCATTTTCGCCGCGTATCAGGCGGTCCGCGCGGAGGGCAGATTGCTGAAGCTGCTCAAAAACGGCGCGGCTGTGCCGTGCGCGGCGCTGAAGCTGAAGGCGCGCGACGGCGAATACTTCCGGCTGTACGACGAAACCGCGCTGTTCGCGCTCGCCGAGGTGAAAAACGGCAGGATCAAGCCGGTCAAGCGGTTCGACACGTGACAGCTGCGCTATTAAGCAGTCCGGCGCGCTTACCCTGAACTTTAATGTGTATCGCGGCGCAAAAAANNAAAAAAGCCGGCGCGTCTTGCGGCGCCGCCGGCTTTTTATGGGCGTTCATATTTACTGCGCGTCATATGCGCCGGTGATATGCGTTTAGATTTGCTCGCATAAACGGCGCGCAATCGGCACAACGGGCTTGAGCATAAGTTTGCGTTATTTTAATCCGCGTCACAGCGCGCGGAGGCCGAGTCGGAGCGCCTCTATCGCTGTG
>DBRA01000021.1:2119-2305 GCA_002305445.1 Clostridiales bacterium UBA1380
CCCGAACCGCGCGGCGGTCAGCGCCGCCGTGTCGAGCGTCAGCATCGGCGACACGGCGCCGGTCAGCACGACGCGCGCGATCACGTCGTCGCCGTAGCCCGCCGCGCGGACGGCGGCCTCGATCGCGCGGGCGACGTCCTCCGTCGTCTCGGCGCCGTCGGCGGCGACCTCGAGAATCTCGTAGCG
>DBRA01000021.1:2353-2688 GCA_002305445.1 Clostridiales bacterium UBA1380
CCGCAGTAGCCGTAGTGCGCGTTCCCGATGCGCGCGATATCGCCGGCCGTATGTATGTGCCCGAGCGCGGCGTAATCGGCGCCGAAGCCGGCGATCACGGCGGGCGTGGTCGGACAGTACGGCGAGAGCGGCGACAGCGTGTCGCAGTGAGCGCACAGCAGGTTTATGCGGTCGGAGCGCGCCGGGCGGCGGCCCTCGAACGGGCACTCGCGCAGCTCGTCGCCCGTGAAGGCGTAGCCGTAGACGTCTACGCCGAGCTGCGGCAGCTCGTACCGGCCGAGCTCCTCGCTCGAGAATATCGCGACGTTCTTCGGCCACGACGTTTTCGCCCACAC
>DBRA01000021.1:2798-6017 GCA_002305445.1 Clostridiales bacterium UBA1380
TCTCCGCGCCGATGCCGGAGAACGGGCAGTCGAGATGGACGTCGCCGGTGTGAAGAAACTTCATCGAACCAAACTCCGAAAGAAATAATCTGTTGCGATAAATTATACCATAATTCGCGGCGGCGCACAAGAGCGCCGCCGCGCACTTGACCTTTCAAGGGGAGAATATTAGCATGATTAAGACAGAAGCGCTGACGGTGCGCCCGCTTACCGCCGCCGATCTTGACGCCGTCATGGAAATCTACGCCCGCGCGCGCGAATATATGAAAAAGAGCGGCAACCCGACGCAGTGGGGCGACCGCCACCCGCCGCGCGAGCTGATAGAGCGCGACGTCGAGGACGGCACCGGCTTTGTCTGCGTCGGCGCGGACGGCAGAATACACGGCGTCTTCGCCTTCATCGAGGGCGAAGACCCGACATACGGAAAAATCGACGGCGGGAGCTGGGCGAGCGACGCGCCGTACGGCGCGATTCACCGCATCGCGGGCGACGGCGAAGCCGGCGGCGTGTTCGCCGCATGCTTCGAGTTCTGCCGCAGCCGCTGCGCGCACCTGCGAATCGACACGCACGAGGACAACGCTANNGATGCGCCGCCTGCTCGAGAAGTACGGATTCTCCTACCGCGGCACGATATACATAAGCGACGGCGCGCCGAGGCGGGCGTACGAGTACCCTGCGCAATAGGATTCGGAGCGCGCGGCGGTATAAGATCATACCCCGTTTATCAGGCGGCTTTATCCGGTGCACTGTGGCGGCATACAAAAACTTTACGCGCACGGCGGGATCGTCCGTGGGTTCGTCGCCCCGCGCGGCGAACTGCGCACTATATTTTCGCGCAGTCGTTGATGCCGCCGCGTATACGTGATATAATTATGAGCACAATTATATTGTAAAAAGGTCGCTTCTTATGGAAATTTTCGACTTTCACACGCACCCGTTCACATGCGCGGACGACAACANNCTGCTCGCACATTGCCAACAGCGGCTACCCCGCGGGCGCGCCGATGGACGCGTCGTCCACCGCGGCGCTGATGAAAGCGCTCGGCGTCACCGTCTTCGCGGGGTCGGTTATAACGCACTTTTCGTCGATGCCCGAGGGCTCGACGCGCCTTGACTGCATCAAAAAATCGAACGAGACGGCGCTCAAGCTGCGCGACTTATACGGCGGCGCGTACATCCCGGGCATCCACGTCCACGCCGACTATCCGCGCGAGTCGTGCGAGATCATCGAGGACATGGCGCGCCGCGGCGTGCGCCTTATCGGCGAGCTTGTGCCGTACTTCGACGGCTGGCGTGCCGACTACGCGTCGGCTGGCATGGCCGAGATACTCGACGCCGCGCGCTCGTACGGCATGGTCGTCAGCTTCCACTCGATGCGCGAGGACGCGATGGACGCGATGGTGGANNCGTCGTGTTCGTCGCCGCGCACCCGGGCGAGTACGGCGAGTTTTCGCGGCACATGGAGCGCATGAAGAAGAGCAGAAACTACTACCTCGACCTCTCCGGCTACGGCATCTTCCGCCACGGAATGCTGCGCCGCGCGATCGACCTCTTCGGCGCGGAGCGCTTCGTCTTCGGCTCGGATTATCCGACCTGCAATCCGGCGATGTACATNNGGCGGCGTGATGCTCGACCCGCTGATAACGGACGGCGAGCGCGAGCTTATCATGGCGAAAAACGCGAAGCGGCTGCTCGGTCTGTGACGGTTCGGTGCATGATGCGCGGCTACAACAAATACGCGAAATCCGGGCGGAAATTTTGTTTATTATTTCCTAATAATTTTTGTTGACAAAAGTCGGGTTATGCGTTATAGTTATACGTGGTTCGGAGCGCACAGCGCGCGAACCGTTTACCGCGTGATAAGCGTGGGGCGCAACAAGGGCGGGTGTGTCCGTCCGGGCCCGAAAACAATATAAAAGCAAAAACGGACCTTTTGTGTCTCCCCGGCTAACGCAGGGGAGATTTTTTTATAAAAAAATCGGAGCCCATGCTCCCGCGACGTTCCGCAGTAAACTAATTTTTATATACGAGAGGGAGAAAAACTTATGACAGCGGAAAAAACGCTCGGTTATCTGCCAGACGAACGGCCGCCATTCTGGAAACTGCTTCTTTACGCTATCCAGCAGGTCATCGTCATGTTCCCGGCAACGGTAACGGTCGCACTAATCACAGGATTCCAGGTATCGACAACGATCTTTGCGAGCGGACTCGCAACGATATGCTTCATCCTAATAACCGGACGGAAGATACCGCTGTATTACGGCTCGAGCTTCGCATACCTCACCGCGATCGCCGGCCTCGTGACGAGCCAGGCGATGATGGAGAAGCTCTCGCCCGACGCCGTCGTTCAGCTTGAGGCGTGGAAAAACGGCTTAAGCGCTACGCTTCCGACCGAAGCGATCCAGTACGCGCAGTTCGGCATCGTGATGTCCGGCTTCGTATCGATCGCCGCAGGCCTCATCATCAAGTTCTTCGGCGCCAAGGCCGTCGAAAAGATTCTGCCGGCCACCATCACCGGCCCCGTCGCGATGATCATCGGTCTGACGCTCGCCGGCAACGCTCTCGGCGACGCCTACACCGCTTCCGCCGCATATACCGGTCCGATGTCGCTCGTCTGGGTAGTATCGCTTACGACGCTTATAGCGACCATCCTCTTCTCGCGCTACTTCAAGGGATTCCTCGGCCAGCTTCCGCTGCTGCTCGGCGCCGCCGTCGGCTGTGTGACCGCCGCGATAATACTGCTGGTCGGCGGCGAGGGTTTCAGCCTGTTCGACTCGATGGCTGTCGAGACGATCACCGCCGCGTCCGCATGGAAGCTCGGCGACGGCTCGTTCTTCGCCCTGCCCGCGTTCTCGTTCCCGAAGGTATCGCTTGAGGCCGTCATCGCGATCATGCCGATCGCGATCGCGACCATACCCGAATCGACCGCGCACATATATCAGCTTGACATATACGTCAACGACGTCGCCAGGAAAAAGGGCAAAGGCAAATATGACCTTGCCGGCCTGCTGCACCGCAACCTGATCGGCGACGGCANNCGGCGAAAACATCTCGACCATGGCGATCACCAAGGTGTTCTCCGTGCCCGTGCTCATCGCCGCGTCCATAATCGCGATGGTCGTCGCTTGCTTCACGCCCCTCGTACAGGGCATCTACGCCATCCCCAGCGCCGTCATCGGCGGCCTTGAGATATACCTCTTCGGCGCGATCGCCGCTCAG
>DBRA01000021.1:6029-6799 GCA_002305445.1 Clostridiales bacterium UBA1380
ATCGCCACCATCATGATCATCGGCCTCGGCGGACAGTACGCCTTCGGCGGCACTATCCCGATCCTCGGCGGAGTCCCCTGCGTCGCCGGCGCCGCAGTCTTCGGCATCCTGCTCAACCTCATCCTCAGCATAGGCGAAAAGAAATCGAACACAGAAGCCGAATAAGTTACTTGATATGCAAAAAAGGCGAGAGCTTCAGCTCCCGCCTTTTTTATTATCTTTATCAGTCGAGGATGCCGACGGTCTTNNGGGGCGGCCATCGGGGGCTTGCGATTGTACTTCGTCTCCATCTTGACATACGCGCCGGTTTCGGAGCTGCGCTGGAAGCCTGTCATGATGTCGAGGACGTGGAACGTCTGGCGGTAGTCGCAGCGGGCTTCGCGTCCGTCGGCGATGGCCTTCGCCATATCTGCAAGGCCGAGCGCGCGGCTGTTGCCGGAGTAGGCGAGATCCTCGGCGAGCGGGACGTCCTCGTAGCCCTTGCCGGGACGGAGGATGCGGATCGGGCCGCCGAAGCCGTTGGGGTCGGGAACCTGTAGCGTCGCCTTGGAACCGAACACCTCGATCCAGCGGTCGGTCTGATACCAGACGTCGAAGGTGGTGAATATCGTGCCGATAGCGCCCGAGTCGAAGCGGAGCATACCGGTGACGTAAGTGGGCACCTCGACCTTGACAACCTCGCCGTTATGCGGCTGCGAGGTTATAAGGCGCGTCGGGAACGACGCCTTCGTCATGCCCATTACGCCGTCGACGCCGCCGAGCAGGTTGAT
>DBRA01000021.1:6832-7883 GCA_002305445.1 Clostridiales bacterium UBA1380
GTCGCGCCGACGACGTCGCCGATCTCGCCGGAGTCGATGATTCTGCGGCAGGTCTGTATGCCTGCGCCGAGGAACGTGTCGGGGGCGCCGCCGAGGTAGAGGTTCTTTTCTTCGGCTATCCTGACAAGCTCGCGTCCCTCCTCGAGAGTCGCGCCGAGCGGCTTCTCGGAGTAGACGTGCTTGCCGGCGAGCAGCGCGGCCTTGGAGACCTCGAAGTGCTCGTAGGGTCTCGTGAGGTTGAGCACAAGCTCGACCTCCGGGTCGGCGAACGCGTCGTGCATGGTTTCGTACAGCTTCGGGACACTATACTTCTTNNTGCGCGTTTTCGGCTCTCTCGCGGATGAGGTCGCAAACGCCGATGAGGTTCAGCTCGGTGAACACCTTGCTGATGTTCTCGAGGTAGATGCCGGATATGTTTCCGACGCCGATCATGGCGACGTTGACTTTTCTGCCCATATTTATGTACTCCCCTGTGATATATGAATATCGCTCAATACATCTTGGCGGTGTTGAGGAACGGCTCGTCGGTCAGGCCGTTGTCGATCGCGTACTGCTTGCCCTCGGCCGCCCACTTGAGTCCGCGCTCCATGATGATGCCCGCGGTCGGCGAGTTGTCGAAGACGTCGTCGTGATGGCCGAGCGAGGTGTAGAACACGCGGCCGCGGCCCCAGTACTTCGTCCAGACGACCGGCATATCGACCGGCTTGTTGGATACGTGATAGTAGTTGACGATCGGAAAGCGCGTTGTCGCGAGCACCTCGACCGCGGGGTCGACGTGCAGGTAGTAGTGTTCGCTCTTGACCTTGAAGTCCTCGAGGTTTTCGACGATGCACGAGCTGCCGTGGTTAATGTTGACGGTGTACTCGACGCCGTCGCCGCCGGGATGGCTGACCCACTGGCCGCCCGTTATGAACTGCCACTCCGTATTCTGGCGGAACGCGTCGCACATACCGCCGTGGCAGCCGGCAAGGCCTACGCCGCGGCCGACCGCGCGCGAGATGTTCGTCGTGTAGTTCCACGGCAGATCGCCCATGGTCCAGCAGGCGACGAT
>DBRA01000021.1:7950-8173 GCA_002305445.1 Clostridiales bacterium UBA1380
GTCCCAGCCGCCGCATAAAATCAATGCTTTTCCCATAATAAACCGCCTTTCGGATGATTATTTTTCGTTTTTGCGCCGCACACGGGCGCGTCCGGTTTACTTAATCCTTATTGTCGCACGTTTGCTTTTAGTTGTCAAGGCGGTTCAAAAAATTAGGCTCCGCACATTTTAAATACGCAATTTTTGACTGTTTTTCCGCTAAAACAGTCTGATTCGGCCGCCG
>DBRA01000021.1:8196-8721 GCA_002305445.1 Clostridiales bacterium UBA1380
GCGTTTTATTTATCGTCTTTATTATTGGACTTGGAGTCGTTTTGCTTCGTTTCGCCGTTCTGCTCGCCGGAATCCGTTTCTTCGGATTTATCTTCTTCCGGCTTTTCCTCGTCCGGCTTCGTCTCCGCCGGCTTCGGCTCCTCGGGCTTCGGCTCGCCGGATCTATCGTCCTCCGGCTTGTTATCGGATTCGGGCTCGTCATGCTTCGTGTCGCGCTGCGGCACCTCGGGCGGCCACACCTCGCTGATGCGCAGACGCTTCATATTGTCCGTTTTCTCGGCGGCCTCCTCCTCTTCGCGGCGCTTGCGGGCCTTTTCCTCCTCCTCGGCGAGCATCTTCGCACGGGANNGCGTTCTCCTCCTCGGAGCGCTTGCGCTTCTCGGCGACGAGCGCTTCCAGCTCCTCGACCGTCGGGTTGCCCTCCATGACGGCGTTGAACTGAACCTCGTCCATGATCTCGTTCTTGATTAAGAACTCGGCGATGAACTCGAGCTTATCCATATGGTCGCGCAGGATCTGCTCCGC
>DBRA01000021.1:8762-8902 GCA_002305445.1 Clostridiales bacterium UBA1380
GAAGTCGCGGCCGAGGAACACCTCGTCCTCGGAGTGGCCGGAGCCGTAAACTATCGGGCCGAGCGCGTCGGACATGCCGTAGCGCGTGACCATCGAGCGGGCGAGCGAGGTCGCGCGCTGGATGTCGTTTGACGCGCCGG
>DBRA01000027.1:0-15268 GCA_002305445.1 Clostridiales bacterium UBA1380
GTGTTCTCGTTCACCCTGTCCGTCTACGAAGGAGACGAACTCGAATATCACGGCGTGTTCATAACCGATTTCTATGACCTCGGCTTCGCGGAGGACGCGGACGGCACGCTGCGCGTGCGGGCTATATCGCAGGGCGGGACCGATGCGCATCTCTTTGACATCGCTCTGCGCGGCGGCAGCATCAGGCTCGCCGAAAACGGTACGGAAATAAGGTCGCTTGATACAGGCAAGGACAGCTGACTGCCGCTCAGACAGGCGGACTGCTCCGCTTGTCCGACTTTACCTTTCTGTCCGCGATCTTCTCTCCGTCGGCGGCCGCGCCGACAAGCAGCTCGCCGTCGGGTCTGTGCGAATCGTACCGCCGTCGCGCCGACGCAAAGCTGTCGGTCGCGTAGCAGTAGACGCAGCCGTTAAGGCACGTGTTGTACGCGCCGATGTCGACGCTCGCCGCGCAGCCGCAGCCCGGGCGCTGATTTTTATCGGCCGCCAAGTCGACGGCGCACCCGCATATCTTCTCGATGCGCCCGCGGTCGATGCAGCTTGAGCGCGTTATGCCGAACTTTGTCAGATCGGCCGTTTCGCAGCAGGCTGCGGCCGTTATGCCGCATTCCTTCGCGATTTTGCCGATGAACTCCGCCAGCTGTGCTGCTTCGATCGCGTCAATCGGGCGGACCGCATCCGTCTTCAGCTTCGGATACATATCGACAAAGCTGATAACGACGGTGTCTGTGTACGGCGCAAGAATGCGGCACATGCGCGAAAACTCCGCTTTATGCCGCTCGACGGTGTAGGTGTCGTTGACGACTATCGGGTCGTACCTCCATACCGCGCGCTGCCGCCCGACGCGCTTCGACAGCGCGGCAAAAGTGTCCATGATGTCCGCTTTCGGGCGCAGATTGCGCTCGAGGTCGCGTCCGTAGGGCGTCAGCGTAAACTGGAAGTAATAATTGAAGCCGCGCGCGTCCAGTTCGTCGAGATGCGGCATGATGTTGGCGGCGTCCTTGGTCCAGAACACGATGCAGTCGACGATGTCGGGCGACAGCGGGATACGCGACAGCTGCGCGCGGTTCATCGGGTTGCGCGTCAGCACAAATCCCGTCCTGATGCGCTTCATGAACCATTCCGGATAATATGCCGGAATGTCGGTGCGCCGCGATGCGGAGATTATCATAACGCGATCACTTTCATATCAGGGTTGACATTCTATTAAAGATAAATCTATCACATAACCGGACGTCTTGCAATACGGCTTTTTTATTTGCCTTATGAGAACGCAAAAAACGGACAGTTCAGAAAGGTCGGAACGCGATTTTTAATAATTGATCGGGTGGTGAGAGCATGACGCACACAGGCACGCAGACGATAAAAACGAATCGGCTGACGCTGCGCAGGAACACGGTCGGCGACGCGCGCGCAATGTTCGAGAACTGGGCGAACGATCCCGCTGTGACGGAGTTTCTGACGTGGCAGCCGCATGAAAGCGTTGACGTTTCAAGAAGGATACTCGAGGGCTGGGTGCCGAACTATTCGCGCGACGATTATTATCACTGGGCTATAGTGCCGGACGATGTCGGCGAGCCCGTCGGCGACATCGCCGCGGTGAAGCATGACGACAGGACTTCCATGGTGCATATCGGCTACGCGCTCGGCAGAAAGTGGTGGCGCCGCGGCTATATGAGCGAAGCGCTCGCCGGCGTCATCGAGTTTTTCTTCACGCGCACATCTGTCAACCGCATCGAGTCGCAGCACGATCCGAACAACCCGCGCTCCGGCGGCGTGATGAAAAAGTGCGGCATGATATACGAGGGCACGCTGCGTCGGGCGGATATTAGCAACAGGGGCGTCGTCGACGCCTGTATGTATTCGATTTTAAGAGACGAGTGGAGGAGTAGCTGATGTCGTTAAATCAGGATAAAATCATAGAAAACTACAGCCGCGGCATAGAGGACGGCAGGGCGGCGCGGGACAGAAGCACAGGACTTGAGTTCCATTACACGAAAAAGCATCTGGACGGATACATAAAACCGAACGACCGCGTCCTCGAGATCGGCTGCGCGACCGGATATTACGGCTTTTATTACGCCGGCAAATGCAGCGAATACCGCGGCGTCGACATCGTGCCGCTTCACATCGAGCTTTTTCAAAAAAAGATAAGGGAAAGCGGGCTTGAAAACATATCCTGTGCCGTCGGCGACGCGACGAACCTCGCGGGTATCGCGGACGGCAGCTATGACGTCGTTCTGTGCCTCGGGCCGATGTATCATCTGAGCTTTGACGAGCGCGAAAAATGCTTCGCCGAGTGTTACAGGGTGTGCAGAGAAGGAGGCATAGCCGCGTTTTCTTATATAAATTTAATCGGTGTGTACGCGGGAGCATGCATATTCGACAGCGCCACATACCCGAACAGCAAGGCAAACGAGGCCGTATTCGAACACGGGACGGACGATTTGCGGCCGGGCATGTTCTATTATACGACGCCGGAGGAAATTAACGACCGCGCCGCGAAGCACGGCTTCCGGAAGCTTTTAAACCTCGGCACGGATTTCTTTGTGATGACGGATGTCGTCAACAGAATGGACGATGAGAGATTTGAAACCATGCGCCCGCTGTACGATCAGATGACGTCGCACGAATCCTGCACGGGCATGAGCAACCACGCGCTTCTTATATGCAGGAAAGAACACGGCGAAAGTTGAGCGATTCAGGATTAAACTGCCCGTCCGTCCGGACGGGCTTGACTTTTGCTATCTTCATAAATAGGCGATGTGCGTTATTCCAACGGTTCCGCGGATCCGTCACGCCGGTTTCCCCGTTTGAATTTGAGCAGATATTTAATTTTCAGCTTCCTCTTCGATAACATTCAACAGCGGGAATCCGAGTTCGTTTATATAAACTTTTCTTATGGCCGTGTTTCTCCGTCCGTCCTCGCCCGGACGTTCGGCATGGTAGGATACATATATGTCGCCGTTTTCGGTGAAAAACGAGCAGTGTCCCGGCCCCTGTTCTTTATCCGTCGCATACGAAGAGAGAACGGGTGCGGGCGTTTTCCTCCAGCTTTTCGGGTCGAGAAGGTCTGCGTCAACGTCCGCCGTCAGGTAGCCGACAACGTATGAATAGCCCGCTGCGGCGCCGCCGGAATAGGCAAGGTAAATGCGATTGCCTAAAATCAACGGATACGGTCCTTCGTTGTTGATCGTATGAGACTGGTTTTCCCAACCGTACAGCGGTCTTGACAAAAGCACCGGCTCGCTTAGAAGTTTCGACGGTTCTTCCGGGTCTATTTTCGCTATATACAGCATCGATCCCGAGTCAAGCGGCGTTCCTATGCGGTAACGCTCGGACCAGACGACATAATCGGCGTTGTTGGCTGTAAAGTGGGTCATGTCAAGCGTTATGCCGGGACAGTCGAACATTTTAACCGGCCGCTCCCAGTCTCTCGGGTTCATGATATCGCCGCCTTCACGCAGACGCATATAATGGCATACAACACGCCACTCTTTTCCGCTGACGGCGAACAAAATGTAAAGCCGGCCGCCGATAACGTGGAACTCCGGCGCCCAGAAACACTGTATAAACCCGTTTGCTTCATCGTAGTCAAGTATGACGGACGTGCTGTGCCTGTCGGTGAAAAGGCAGTCGACGCTGTCGGCTTCACGGACATACAGACCGATATTATGATTTATGTCATTCGTTGCGATAAAATACCACTTGCCGCCCCACCGGAAAACCTGAGGGTCCGCAAACCCCTCTGCGAGCGGGAATTTGAAGCGTGTTTTCTCAACCTTAACGGTCCTCGGCATCCAGACGGTTTTTATAAGCGAGTACTCTTCGTCCGATATTTCAACCGTGTCCGTCGAATTACGAAGAAGATCTTTTATATCGTCGGGGCTTTTTACAAACGGCCCTTCGAAATCAACAAAATTAAAGGTTATCCACGTGTAAAGGATTGTGTCGTCCTTCGTATCGCGTGCGAATATTATGTAAGCGCCGTCCTTTTTAGTGACAGTCGGATTCATGACCGTCTTCGGGATTATTGTGTTGTCATCTGCTACGGCTGCTTCGGGAAAGAGAATTCCGTAATTTTTGTTCAGGGGTTCCATGGTCACCCCGTCGCCTGCCGACATATGTACGCTGTACGCAAGCTCTTCGGGGTATTTGATCCCATCCCGGTTCCTCGTGTATAAGCGGATGTACTTCATAAAACGCCACCTTCGTTCTTCGTATTCACCATTTTGATATTATTATAAAGCAACCGGCGTTTATTTCTTTAAATATGCTGACATTTAATTGCACTATTTTGATATTCGTTGTATAATTATCCTTGTGTAAAACGGGGGCGGTGATATTTTTGACAACGGCGCAGAAACGCGGAATAAACACGACGAAATACACAGAGGATGTTTCTCATATAACAGATTCGCGGCCATACTCGATTCATCACACAACCGTAAAACCAGGCACAAAACAAGCCCTTTATCTTCATTGCCACAACGAAATGGAGATTCTGTATTTATATAAAGGCGAGCTCGAGTTTCATATCGAAGAGCGTGTATATACGATGAAAGCGGGGCAGGCCGTGTTCATATCCTCAAACCGCATTCACCATGCCGTCGACGCATCCGATAATGCCGACGGATGCGAATATTATGCCGTCGTCTTTTCCCCGGAAATGATATCGGGCTCCGCGCTGACCCGTTACTGTGATTATTTTTCACAGATCGGGTTTGCGGGCACCGAGGGTCTTCGCGTATTCGACGATAAAAAGGACGGGACATTGATAAATGCTCTATTGATGATATTCTCCTGTATTGACAAACCCGCGGCAAAAAGCGAGCTTCTGATAAGAGGGCAGCTGCTGACGATCTGGCAGGAGCTGTATAACGAATTCATATATTCGCGGGACGACGGCGACTGCAAAAACAGGTCATATGCCGACATACAGAAAACAGCGGAATACATTTGCGAAAATTACGCGGATAATATCTCTTTGGCGGTTCTTGCCGAGATGGCGGGGGTAAGCGAAGGGCATTTTTGCAGGCAGTTCAAGAGGTTCGCGGGATTCCCGCCGTTTGAGTTTATAAACAGGCAGCGGATAATGCGCGCCTGCGAAATGCTTCAGCATACGGACGAGCGGATAGCGGATGTCGCCACATATTGCGGGTACAACAACGTTAGCTATTTTAACCGCACTTTTCAAAAATACATGCGCGAGTCGCCGAAACAGTACAGGAACAGAACGGCGGAGCAAAAGACGCGATAAAAAATCGTAATCATGCAAAAAGCCTTGTTTAACAAGGCTTTTTGTATTATAATGGTAAAGATTAACACGATGATATAAAATATTACCGTGCGAGGACAGATTCATAACAACGGCATGTTTGCGAAGGGAGATTTCTTAATGAAAGATTTATATGAAAAATTTGCTTACGATTATGACGAATTCGGCCCGATCGAAGACTATTTGGGTGATGAAAAAACATTTTTCAATAAAATTTTCTCGGAACACGGCGTAAAGAACGTATTAGACTGCGCCTGCGGAACAGGGCAGCATCTGTTAATGCTGGCTCAGAGCGGTTACAATGTTCGGGGCTCGGATTATTCAAAGTCTATGCTTGATGTGGCGCGCAAAAATCTGCAGAATAGAGGATACGATATACCTTTGCATCAATGCGATTTCAGGTTTTTGGAACAGAAATTCGATATGACGTTTGACGCAATCGTATGCCTTACAAACTCATTGCCCCATTTACATACCGACGAGGATTTGCTGACGGCTCTGCGCTCGATGAAAAACAGGCTGAATAAAAACGGGCTGCTGGTCTTAACGCAGGGGACAACACACTATACGCTGACTCTGCCTTCCGTCGAAGTTGTTGTCAACCGGCCGGATTTTTCACGGATTTTCGTAAAGGAACAAGACGGACGGTTTCAAACAATTCATGTGCTGGATCTGTTTCACAGCGCGGAGCGCTCGGAAAGCAATCAATACGATATAAGGTACAGGATCCTGCTCGACGAAGATTATAAAAGACTGCTTCCGCAGGCCGGATTTTCAGACATACGATTGTATGGCGATTATAAAATGAGCGATTATGATAAAAACAGCTGGCGCATGATTGTTGTTGCGCAGGCATAAATCTAACCGGCCGTCTGAATCCAAGCCGACGGCTATTATTCTTTTGAATCGCGAAGAAAAATCGGCGCGTTTGATAACGGTACCCGTCGCAGCAATAATCATATAATTTTAGAAAATAATAATTAAGTGAGGCGCGAAAATATGGTTCACTTGGTTTATTGCGATAACTCGGGAAAAAAGGGAGAGCGCGTGCTGGATAAAATTCTATCGGGCGAAAAAACGATGGTTGTCCGGAGCGCGTCGGGCAGAAAGATACCTCACAGCCGTGTTTTTCAGGGAGAGACTCTCTATTTTATGGAAAAAGGCTCGATGCAGGTATCCGCCAAAGCGGTTGTCGCTTCTGTGCGGAATTATGTAAACTTATCGGATGAGGAAATAGATAAGGTGTTTTCCGATAACGAGAGTAGGCTGGCGCTTACGCAGAAGCAGAAGGAAAGATGGCACAAGAAGTGTATTTGCCTGATAGAGTTTACCGATGTCGAAAGGATTGAACCGCCGTTGCCTTTTGAAAAACAATCCAATATGGACGACTGGCTGATAATCGAGAAGATCGAAGATGTGCTGGCGGGAACAAGTATCCCGTATAATTATGACAAATCGAAACTGAAATAATACGGTCGATACATATCGCGCGCGGTTTAAAGATTGACGTGTGAACGAGAATGAAAGGGAGATGCTTATGTCAAAGATGCCCGTTTTATTTGTAGGACATGGGTCCCCGATGAATGCTATTGAAAACAACCGTTATACCGGAGCATGGAGAAGCATGGCCGAAAAGATGCCCAGACCGGATGTGATATTGTCCGTTTCGGCTCACTGGTTTACAAAAGGCACCCGGATCATGAATGAGGAAAATCCGAGAACCGTATACGATATGTACGGATTTCCGAAGGAATTGTATGAAGTCACATATAACACGGCAGGTTCGCCCAAAACGGCCGAAGCGGCAAAAAACCTGATTTCAGGAGCGACGCGGTTTGATAATTCCTGGGGTATCGACCACGGGACCTGGTCGGTATTGGTTCACATGTATCCGGACAGGGACATTCCGGTTTTTCAGATAAGCGTAGACGCTGATGCATCCCCTGAAGAACATTATAAAATCGGCAGGGAATTAAGAACTTTAAGGGAGCAGGGCGTTCTGATATTCGGCTCCGGCAATGTCGTCCATAACTTAAGACTGGTCGACTGGCACAAATCAAGTAAGGGCTTTGATTGGGCATATGAATTTGACGAATATATTTATTCGAATATTTTGAATAAGAATCATGAGAATATTCTGAAGTACAATGAGCTCGGCAATATAGCACGGCTTTCGGTGCCGACTCCGGATCATTTTTATCCTCTTTTATACATTCTCGGAGCGTCGTATGAATATGATAAAATCAGCGTATATAATAAGTCCTGCGAGCTGGGATCATTGACAATGACATCCTACCTTTTTGAATGATCAATGATTATTTCGGAAAGACATCTTCATTCGAATATTATAATATAACGAAAACCCGTCCGTTAGGATGGGCTTTTGTTTTATCAGGCGAAGGCTGCCTCGGACTGCCGAAGCCGTCAGACAACGGACTTATACGCATATGCGCGTTTTCTAATCGTCAGCGATGCGGCTGCCCTATTGAATTTTTGTCGTGCGCCTTCAACTTCCCGACGCTTGCTTGTGTTTATTATATCAAATTTCCGGGTTTCGGCCGGCTCTGCCGCATGATAACACTCCGGAATGTATAAATAATTACTCCGTAAAGTGCTGTTGCCGTTATCTGTATTATATGACATTCCTGCGGTTATGCCCGGCTTCCGCTTACAGCCCCGCTCATAAGGATTTCGGAACACAGCGTGAAATTTTGCACCTTGCGATTATCCGCAGTTCGGGATTAAACCCATGAACTGTCCGTTAATCGGGGCACATTTTTACTCGGCAGGTGCAAGACAACGGCAGCAGTTTGAAAAATCAGCTGAACATCCAACACCATGCTGCGATTGCGGACATAGTACAGTTCCATTTCGATGCGCTGCTCATAAGTGGTATCGGGGCGGCGATGCACCTGCCAATAACCGGTCAGGCCCGGCGTAACGCTGAGAAGATAATCTCTTCGAACCCCGTATTTTTCCGTTTCTTCCAGAACCACCGGGCGCGGCCCGACGAAGCTCATCTGACCGGTCAATATGTTGAGCAGCTGGGGAAACTCATCTATATTGGTTTTTCTCAGAAATCTGCCTATCCTCGTAATTCTGAAATCGTCCCTCAGCTTATAATTCGAATGATATTCAGCCCATTGTTCGGGCGTGAGATTCTGCAGCATCGCATCGGCGTTGCTGTACATGCTGCGGAATTTATATATCATAAAAGGACGGCCATTCTTGCCGATCCGCTGCTGCTTATAAAATCCCGGTCCGGGCGAATCCAGCTTTATCAGCACGGGCACGATTAAAAAAACAGGAGAGAGTACTATAAGCGCAAATAACGATAGCAGGATATCCAGACAGCGTTTGACGACAGAGTATATGTTCTGCGAAAACGAATAGGAAATCGGGTAGTATGTAGTATTTACAACAATCCCCTCCTTATAATTTCCGGAGCGTCATCATGTCAGCAGATTCGTCCGGCAATTAAAGATAATAAAAGAAACATCGGAAACGTGTCGGTTAGAATAAGAAGTGCGGCACGGAAATTAAAAAAGATACCGTGAAGTTATCAGATGAAACCGGAATAAGGAAAGACGCAGGTTATCTCGAGCTTCCTCCTTTGTACAACATATTCGGCTGCGTTATCTTTATGTATCGAGATGTATCGAGAGGCGGAAAAATTTCGGGCGATCCTTTTGCATACCAACATGTCCGCACTAATATATTGTTACAGACCGGACCGACTATCGGCATTGCGCATATGCGGATAATGCAATAACGGAGCGAAAAATGGAGCTGCATGATTTTTTGAAGGCTCTCAGGACTTACATATGGTTTATTGTCCTGCTTACCGTACTGGCAGCCGTATCGGCATGGGTTGTCAGCGCTTTCATGATGGTGCCGCATTACAGATCGACGACCATGGTCGTCATCAGAAAAGGATACTATTCAAGCAACTTCGATATGCATGACGCTCTGTTTGATTCCGGCTCCATCACTTTGTTTACGAAGATTGCGGAAAGCGATACGGTCGCCTCAAAAGTCATCGGCGAGCTGAATTTGAATATGAACTCGGAAAGGTTTAAAAAGCTCATAGACATCAGCGCGGATTACCAGACAGGCGTTTTGGATGTTTCGGTCGAAACGTCTCAGGCGGAGCTGTCGATGAAGATCATCGAGGCCTATATCCGTGCGCTGCAGGCGGAAGCCGAAAGCCTGTTTCCGAACGTAACCGTTCATACCATAGACGCGCCGAAGTATCCGGAAAAGCCTTCCGGCCCGATCATTCCGCTGAACGTGGGGCTTTCGGCTCTGGGAGGAATACTCGCGGGTATGCTGCTCGCCGTTTTATTCAGCGTCAGAGAACAGACGAAATCCGATCTGAGCGTTCTGGAAAAATTCCCGGGCCTCTTTGTCTTGGGATTTATGCCGAGGATCATAGGTAAAAATAAGCCGTTTATCTTTCTCTCCGGCGATACGGCCGGGGAGGCCGTGCGCATGACGGGGGCCAACCTGCAGTATCTCACGGAGCGCGAAAACATTAAAACGGTTTTGATTTCCAGCCCGCATCCGGCGGAGGGGAAGACGACGGTCGCCGTCAATCTGGCCGCGACCATGGTCGGACTGGGCAGGAGAATACTCATTATAGACTGCAGCGGCGGCAAACCTTCGTTTCTTACGAACGGCAGCGCAGGCGCGGCAGACGGCGTATATACGGTCGGCAATGTTTCCGATACCGGTTTCGATATCGCCGCGGCGCCCCGTGACGAAAACGGCATAGCATACGCGAAGATGCGGCAGTTCCTTGAAACATTTGAAAACGGTTATGATTTGATATTTCTCGATTGCCCTCCCGTAATGACAAGCGCGGATACGCTGCTGCTCTCCCGGTTCGTCAAACATATGGTTCTGGTCGTCGATTATCGGGCTTTGGCTTTCAACGTACTGCACGCCTGTATCAGACGGCTGAACAGCATCAATGTCGCGGTGCTCGGCGTAATCGTCAACCGTATGCCGCAGAAAAAGCTTGTTGTCCGAACGCCGAAACATGCATACCGGAGCAGGAGATAAGTATGATTAAATTGCTCATGTGCATAACCCTTTCGGAGACCGGCGGCAGCCAGCGCGTGGTCTATGATATCCTAGCAAATCTGCCGGAGGACAAGTATGATATCACCATGGTAACGGCGCCGGGCGGAGACCTTATCGATTGGGTGAACAGGCTGAATCAATGCCGGAAAAATGTCATTCGGGTGATTACCCTGTCCTGTATCAGAAGAAATATCTCGCCGGTCAACGATTTCGTTACGTTCATCCGTCTTCTGTCCTTAATGCGGCGTTCCCGCTTTGATGTGGCGCATTTCCACAATTCCAAAGTCGGCCTGCTCGGCCGGGCGGCCGCATGGCTCTCCCGTACGCCGAAGACTTTTTACACCGTACACGGCTGGGGCTTGAACCGCAGTACGACCGGCATCCTGTTCCCGTTTTTGTCGATGGCGGAACGCATCGTCGCCAGGATGAGCACGGCGGTTATTTTCGTATCACGAAGCGATATGGAGCGGGGCCTGCAAAACAAGTGGGCTTATAAATCAAATGCCAGCCTTATCTATAACGGCATCGCGGACGGATCCGCCCCGCGCGAGAGGGCGTCCGGAAGCGAACCGGTTATTATTTTTGTCGCGCGTCTGGCCGAACCCAAAGAGCCGCTGCTGGCGCTGCAGGCATCGGAGATCCTGCAGAGGGAGGGATACGCCCACCGGCTGCTGATTGTCGGCGACGGGCCAATGTATCCCGACTGCGTGCAGTATATCGGCGAACACCGACTGCAAAACTGCGCCTTTATGCTGGGAAAGCGGGAAGACGTCCGCGGGCTGCTTGAGAGCTCCGATATATTCTGCCTGTTTTCCCGGTGGGAGGGGCTGCCGATATCCATTCTGGAGGCGATGGCAGCCGGGCTGCCCGTCGTCGCCAGCGCGGTGGGCGGCATACCCGAAATGGTGGAGCACGGGTCAAGCGGATATCTTGCGGAAGACTTCAGCGCGGAGAATACCGCGGAGTATATAAAGACTTTGATACGCGACGAAGGTCTTCGCCGCCGAATGGGCGCCGCCGCACGCGCGGCGGTGAGGGAGCGTTTCGCTTTGGAGGATATGGTATCGAAATACAGGCAGCTGTATGAAACGCCGTATCCCCGCCGCGGCCGGAGATCGTCATGAACATGCGGATATTTCAGAGCCGTAATTTCTTTTTATTCCTGACGCTGATCGCTGCCGCGACTGCGCTGGGAGCCGCCAATCTGTTCGGGATACTGCCGGCCGCCGGTGCGACGCTGTTTCTGGCCGCCGCGCTTGTCACGGTTTTATCAAAAAAAGCATATCACCACATCGTGCTTGCGGGTATCTGGCTTCTGTTCTGCGTGTTCATAGAGCCGTCTCCGTCCGATATGCTCCTTTGCGCGGTGATACCTCTGGGGTTGATTTCAGGTCACTATAAACCGAAGCTGTCCGGCCCGTCGCTGGTTACCGCTCTGCTCTTTATTACATATATCATCGCCTGTATCCCCGGCATTCTCGCCGCCGGGGACAAGAGCGGCGCGCTGGTGTATTCTGCCGTCACGCTGTATCTGCTTTTTTCCGCGATGTTTATCGGCACGTACGGACAGAGGCATACGATTAATCCCCTGCTGCGCGCTTATATTCTGGCGGCATTCTGCTCCTTTCTCGTCGGCCTTATCGGCTACTGCGGCGTATTCGGCGAGTTTTTGATGGCCGGCAACTACCGCGTCAAGGGGCTGTTCAAGGACCCGAATGTTTACGGGCCGTTTTTTATACCTGCCATCCTGCTGGTGATAAGCGACATAAAAAAGCGCGCTTTGCTGAGGACGCCTGTCGCAGTTCATATAATTCTGATTGTCTTTTTCACGCTGGGCGTTGTCTTCAGCTTTTCGAGGGGAGCCTGGGTCAGCCTGGTCGTCGCGCTGCTTTCGTATTTTCTTCTCACCGGAGATTTAAAGCGGCATCTCAAGCTCAAACGGCTAATAGCCGGGGCTGCGTGCCTGATCCTCATCGCGGGAGTGCTGTTCTCGCCGCCGATGAGGAGCACGGGTGTGAGCGATTATCTGCTCGAGCGGGCGCAGCTTCAGAAGTATGACCGGAACCGGTTTCGCTCACAGCAGGGCGGGCTGGAGCTTGCGCTGCAGAATCCTCTGGGCATCGGTCCGGGTCAGTTTGAAAATGAAATAGCCGCGGTTACAAAATACCGCCTTTCCGCACACAGCCTGTATATCCGGACCGTTGCCGAAAACGGGTTTGCCGGGTTTTTATCGTTGTTTGCCGCTTTGGGTTATTTGATTTTATCGATGCTTCGCCTGTACTTGCGAAAAACACCGGAACCTGTCCTCGGTTCACTTTCCGTCGCGGACATGAAAGAACAAGCAAAAGAGGATCTCATTTTTCAGAACGGGCGTAAATCAGAGCCGCTTTCAAAAGAAGCCTGCCGCCCCGAAAAAAATACGGTACTCGCCGCCGTGATTGCGATACTGATCGGCCTTCTGGTCAACGGGCTTGTAATAGATACCCTGCACTGGCGGCATTTCTGGTTCTATATCGGCGTCGGACTGTACTTCGTTAACTGCGAGTGATTAAACAGCGGCCGGCGAGGCGCCGCCATCTCCGCATTCAGCCGGTTCGCCCGCCCAAAAGAAGAGGAGAGTATATGTCTGTGTTATCCGCAGCGCGCCGGCAGCTGTTGTCGGGGCGGGCGAATTTTACCTGGAACTTTGCGGGAAAGCTCGCCTATGCGGGTTCCCGCGCAATCCTTCTTATCATAATCGCCAAGCTGGGAACCGCGGAGATGGTAGGCCAGTTTTCCTTCGCGTTCGCCGTCACGGCGCCGGTTTTCATGATTGCGGATCTGGATCTGCGCTCGGTGCTTGTCACGGATTTTAAAAGGCAGTATCAATTCGGCCACTATATGGGTTTGAGGCTGCTCACGGTTGTGCCGACGCTGATAACCGTCGGTATTCTTGCGCTGTGCCAGAGGTCCGCGCTGAGCGGCACCATCATTCTGCTGGTGGGGCTTGCAAAGACCGTGGAGCACGTTTGCGATCTGCTGTACGGACTCATGCAGCGGGAGGAAAGACTCGAACAGTTGGGCTTTTCGCTTATACTGAAATCAGTGCTGTCCGTTCTGTTCGTTTCTCTTCTGCTATGGCGGTTCGGCAGTATAACGGCGGCGGTAGCCGGATTGGCGGCGGCCTATCTTGCGGTACTGCTTGTCTACGATATCCGAGCCGTCCGGCCGTACGAAAGAGTGCGGATATTCCTTGACCGGCGCAGTCTGTTTCACCTTCTGCGGCTTAGCCTGCCGCTCGGCGTTGTCTTGCTGTTTGCATCGCTTAATAAAAACTTATCTGTTTATTTTATCAACGGCTATCTCGGGCCCGCTTCGCTCGGATACTACACGGCGGCTGTATACATCATGAACATCGGCAGCATGGCCGTAAGCGCGCTCGGCCAGTCGCGCAATGCGCGTCTGGCAAAACTGTTCGGAGAGGGAGATACCGGGAGTTTTATCCGAATCCTGCGCAACATGGTTATTTTGACCGGCATCCTGGGAGTCTCGATGATACTGGCCGCAGCCCTTTTCGGCGGAAATATTCTTACGCTCCTGTATACGCGGGAGTACGCGGCCTATCAGTCGCTGTTCGTGTTTATCATGGCGGCGGCGGCCGTGTCCTATATCGGCGAAACGATTCAGTATGCGGTTACTGCCACGAGGCAGTTCCGGCTGCAGCCTTTCGCTCACGGTTTTGTGCTGTTGACAGGGTTCTGCATCAATCCGGTTTTGATTTCGCGGTTCAGCCTGAACGGTGCGGCGTTGAGCCTTTTTATCACATCCTGTCTGCAGCTCGCGGTCAATACGCTTCTTCTGCTTTATATGCTCCGGAACAAAAAGACGGGCGGTAAAAGCCGGGTGAAAACCGAGAGCGGAATACCGGTTGAAATCAGGCGGACGAACTTCCCGGACGAGTATGACGGGCATTTTATCGACGATTGGAGAAGACTGCGCGCGTGCGGCAGTCACACTGCCTTTTCCGATCCGGACTTTCTGTCCGTCTGGTGGGAACATTTCGGCAGGGAGCATACGCCGCTGACGCTTGCCGTCTACGCGGGCAGCGACCTCGCGGGAGTGTTTCCTTTCATGCTTTCGCGCGGGCCGGACAGCCGGCGCTGCCGGCTGATCGGGCATCCCCAGGCGACGCGGACGGACATTGTCCTGCTGCCCGAATATGCCGAAGCATGTGTGAAAGCTGTTATCGATTATCTCGACCGGCTGAAGGGGCCGGTTGTATTTGAGCTTGACGGGCTCTCCCCGCATGATCCGGCCTGTGCCGCGCTGTTACACACTCTGCGGGCCTCAAGGCGGCGCTATGCGATCCGCACGACTCCGTGCCCGGTGATCGACATGCGGGGACAGACGTATGAGAGCTTTATAAAATCACATTTTTCTTCTCACACGCTGAAAAACAACAAGCGGGACGACAGGCGGCTGAGTGCGCTAGGGGAGGTTACCTGCCGCGAGCTGACTGCGGCGGATATGCCCGCGGCGTGCGACCTGCATGACGCCCGCTGGGCAAAGAAGATGGACACGAGCGGGTTTTGCGAAGAACCTTCGCGCTCTTTCTTCGCGCAGCTTTTATCGATGCCCGCGGACGGCTGGCAGGCGAAGGCTCTCGGGCTTTTTCTCGACGGGCGGATGATCGCGTTTCAGTACGGGTTTTTCTCTGGCGGCCGGGCGATGCTCTATAAATCCGCGCACAGCGAACTGCTCAACATCTATGCACCGGGTAAAAGAATGAAACGGGAGTTTATCATGCGCATGTTTGATGCGCATTTTGAGACAGCGGATCTCGGGGTCGGATATGAGGAGTATAAGACAGAGTGGACACAGACGGTCGAGGAAGTGCGCGGACTGCTGTTTCCGAAGCGGGGACTG
>DBRA01000027.1:15319-33602 GCA_002305445.1 Clostridiales bacterium UBA1380
GCGGCAGGGCTTCTGCGCAGTATTTCCGCGAGAGCAGCGTGCCACGGTTTGCCCGCCCTCTTAGGCGAAGCTTTTCACATCCGACGGCAGACCGTGCTGTATAAAATGCTGAACGATACATCGGAAAGCCCGCAGTACGCCATGGAAAAGGTTCGGGTATTCGACGCGCCGGAACTGTCGCCGCTGCTGAACCGCGCTCCCGCCGACATCGTCCGCGGATTTTACAGGGGACACGATTTCTTCGCCGTCAGGCGGGAGGGAAAAGCTGTCTTCGCGGCAGACGTCTCATACGGCAATGAAGGCGCGGAGATAACAAACTGCCGCGCGCACCGCCGGCTTGATAAAGACGGCGAAATCCCGTTGATGCTGAACGGCCTGTGCGTGATTTTAGCCGGAAAAGGCTGCAAGTCCGCTTCTTTGCGCCTGTATTCCGGCGACCGCAAACTGCTCCGTGCCGCAACGGAGGCCGGATTTCATCCGGCGTTATCGCCTCCTAACGGAGGGAAAAGGGGAGAGGCTCACTGTGGAAGTGCAGATTTTACGCGATATCGGTCGGCTCATGGAGCACGCCGGAGCATGGAATGAGCTCCTGCGGCTGAATAACAATCAAAACCCGTATATGACGCTGGACTGGATCTCAGCATGGTGGCGTTTTTTCGGCGGCAAATACATGTTCCGCTGCTTGATGTTCGCGGAGGAGCGCCGGACACTCGGTTTTCTTCCGCTGATGGCGAAAAGGAAGCTCGGAATTGCGGAGTACCGTTTTATCGGTACGCCTCAAAGCTCGCGGAACGGTTTTTTGGTGCGGCCGGGCTATGAAAAAGCCGTCGCTTCCGAAGCGCTGACCTGGTTCCGGGGTGTCGGCTCAGACGCCGTATTTAATTTACGGGGCATGAACCGGACGGACAGCAGCTTAATACGGATACTCGAAGGAATTTCAGGGAAAAGATACCTTTTAAGAAAAGAACCCGTCTACTCCATACGGATGGAGCAAAACGGTCTCGAGACCTATATGCAGAAGGTTTGCAGGCATAAACATATCAGACAGATTATTAACTGCGAAAAGTCGTTTGATAAGATCCTTGCTCTGCGGTTTGTACCCGCGGCGCCGGAAGAGGTCGAGCTTATATTTCCGATACATGAAAAGCGCTGGACCCGTAAAAACGACGGCAACGGTTTCGGCAAAGGCGTCTCCAGACAGTTTTTTACCTGGCTGGCGCGCGATGGCAATCCGGATCGCGAGGCTGATCCGGTTTCCTTTCAGACCAGTGTTTATCTGCTCTGGGCCGGAAGGCTCCCGATCGCCTTTAATTACGGCTTTCAATGCAACGGACACTTTTCCAACTACCGTTTGGCGCACGACAACGACTTCGGAATAATCCACCCCGGCATCATGGTCGTAAAAAATATCATAGAGCGGAATTTTAAATCTGATCTGCAGGTGATGGATTTCTCAACCGGCGATGAGGAATACAAGCAGGACTGGGCCGAGAACCATGACACCTTCTGCCAGGTGATTTTCGGAACGGATACGCCGGCGGCAGGAATGTATGTGTCCGCCGCAATATTGAAGGATAAGCTGCGTCAACTTCTTAAAAGAAGCAAAAAACTCGTCTATTTTAAGCGCGTGACTTTAGGCCGTATAAAATATGCGCTCTCGGGAGCGCCCGTCCGCAGTCATTTCAAAAAGGTTCGTGCGGTGCTGAAGCTGTGGTCTCCCGGGAACCTTCTGTGCTGCATTGTGAAAAGAGCGGCGCTGAAAACGGGTATTTTCGGTCAGTACCGGTTATTCGAGATCGAGAAGACACACAGGCATGGGCCGGCCGAAACCGGTCCGACGATTTGTCCCGCGGAGCCGGACCGGCTCGAATCCTTGTCCGATATTACCGCCATGCCCGCAGAAAATATTGTACGCCGTTACAAGAACAAAGAACGCTGCTATCTGGTGTATGATAAAAACCGTATCGCGGGTTTTGCATGGATAAACGAAACATGTCTGGGCGATAACGATAGGATATGGTGGAAAGCCAAAAAACCAAACGACCGCTGCATATATGATTTGTTCCTTTTTAAGAAAATGACGGCGGATGAATATAAGGAGCTGATGCTGTACCTGGCGCATGAATGCTCGGGCGGGGTCAAAAATGCGCGTACCTATATTCTGGTTTACCGCTTTGATCGGAAATTGATAAAGGCTGCCTCAGGTTTTACCGAAGACAATAACAGTGAAATCCATGCAAAGGAGGCGCTCCATGAGGCCGCTTCTGATTAAACTGGCAAAATTTCTGATGATCTCGCTCGGCATGGCTTATCAGTGCTTTCGGGAGAAACCGCCCTTCCTGATTTTAATGTATCACCGCGTCAACAACAGTGTTTGTAAAGAGATCTCCGTAAAGGAAGACGACTTCCGGTGGCAGATGGCCTATCTGAATCGAAAAGGATATGAGGTCGTCACCCTCGACCAAGCTCTTCGGATGGACGCGAAGGAGCGAAAGCGGACGAAAACCGTCGTACTGACCTTTGACGACGGGTATAGGGATTTTTATACAAACGCAAGACCGGAGCTGGATAAATACGGTTACCCCGCGCTGGTCTATCTTGTCCCGGGTTTTATCGAAACGAACAACACCTTTTGGTGGGATAAGGATCTCGGCGAAAGTCCGCTGATGGATTGGCGGCAGATTCTGTCGCTTTCGGAAGGCGGTCTTACATACTTCGGCTCTCACACGATGACCCACCCGGACTTTGACCGTATCGGCCGCGTCGAGGCGGAGGAAGAGCTGCGCAGTTCCCGGGCCGTATTGCAGGAGAAGCTTGGCGCGGACATCCGTCATTTCGCGTATCCGCGCGGAATCGTGGGGCATGTACGGGAAGTAGGAACCGTTTATGATACGGCGGCGGCGATTTTTGACGGGTATTATGGAGCAGGCAGCCGGGCGGCCGACTGCAGGCTGCGCCTGAAGCGTCTCCCGGTACAGCGGAGCGACGGCCGGCTGCTTTTTGCCGCGCGTCTGCGGGGATGGCTTGAACCCGAAGGCTGGGTGAAGACTCTCCTTGGGCGGCACTGAACCGGCGAAGAGATGCGGGATACATAACGTTTTTTACGGGAACAACGCCGCCGTAAACATTGCCGAACTTGTTTTCGGCACACAGTCTGTTTATGTCGCTTCTTTCGTTTCTATGGACACGCCTGAATGACGGGTCGTGTAGGGAATAGATGCCGAACCGTCGCGTGTTGCCCGTGCCATGATATATTTCATGCGTTCAACCGGATTCATTTAATTATTATGGCTGTAGCAAAACGTAAGTTTTTCTGCAGCCCCTTTTTTTATCGCAATTAAGAAACATCTGAAAAAGCTGCGATGAAATTCTGCCGATATCTGCGGAGAAATTCAATTAAACGCGCATTTGTATATCTTATTGTAGACGACGGTAATGCTTTATGATACAATGTAGTTGTCTAAAAAATGGAAGGCGTTACAATATATAGGGTTTCCGGGTTTAAAGAAATGCGCCGTTAACTGCAGGTAACCTATTCCGTTTGGCAGTTGCGCAGTTTCATAAATGATACCGTATTAAATGTCGTAATTCCGGAGGGCAGCATGAGTTTGGAAGTAAAGAAAATAATCCTGCCGTCGGCACATTTCGGAGGAGAGTCCTCTCTCCCGTCGATATATCAAATGTCAAACGTGCAGTATTTGAGTAAATCGAGGCTGGATGAGGACGATGGGCTTTTTATCGGATACGGCCAGATACCGTCGATATTCCCGTACCGCATGCAGGACCTTTACGACCGTGCCGCAGACCTTGCGGAATACATAGGGGTAGTTCTTGAAAACAGATATCTGAAGGCGGTCTTTCTGCCGGAACTCGGCGGCAAGCTCTGGTCGCTTTACGACAAGGCTGCCGGGCGTGACCTGCTGTATACGAACGTTATGGTGCGCCCCTGCAATCTCGCGGTGCGCAACGCCTGGACGGCCGGCGGAATCGAGTTCAACTGCGGAATGATCGGGCACCACCCGTTCACGTGTTCGAAAATTTTTGCCTGCGAAACGAAGCTCGACGACGGCACTCCGGTGCTCCGCATGTATGAATTCGAGCGCATCCGCCGATGCGTATATCAGATGGATTTCTTTTTGCCGGAGGATTCAAAGCTGCTGTACGCGCGCATGAGGATAGTGAATCCGAACAGGGAAGTCGTGCCGATGTACTGGTGGACGAACATCGCCGTGCGCGAAGACAAACACGCGCGCAACGTGATAGACGCGGTCGAGACCTACAATAATGCAAACGGATGCGTAGGCAAGAACCCCGTGCCGACACACAACGGCATCGATATAACATATCCGGCGAACAACCCGACAGCGATAGATTATTTCTGGAAAATACCCGACGGCGCGAGAAAGTTCACATCTCACATAGGCGAAGACGGTTACGGTTTCTTTGAAGCCTCGACCTCCCGTCTAAAAGGTCGCAAGCTCTTTGTCTGGGGTCAGGGCGAAGGCGGAGCGCGCTGGCAAAAGTTCCTGACTGCCGACGATGCCGACGGACGCTATGTCGAAATACAGGCCGGACTTGCTCACACGCAGTATGAGTGTCTGCCGATGCCCCCTCTCACGGCCTGGGAGTGGCTCGAATGCTACGGCGCGATAAACGCGGATCCCGAAAAAGTGCACGGCGACTGGGATGCGGCGCGCGCGGAGGTCAGGGAAAAGATAAACGAAGCCGTAAGCGGGGAATCGCTTGAAAAGCTGCTGAAGGACACGAAGCCGATGGCAAAACGCGCGGCAGACAAAATGATATGCTGCGGCTCGGCCTTCGGAAAGCTCGAAAATCTGCGCCGCGAAAAGGCGGGCGAGGAGCAGATGTGCCCGCACCTCGATTTCGGCGGGATCGGCGATAACGAGGCTGCCTGGGCGGGTCTGCTCGAGCACGGCACTCTTGAGATAAAGGAAAGCAAGGAAGCCGAAAAGCCTCCGCGCTCGTGGATGTTACAACGCGAGTGGACCGAACTGATCGAAAAATCGGCCGACTGCCATGAAAAATATCTTCACCTTGCCGCAATATACATTGCGGAACGCAGGCTGCGAGACGCTGGCGAAGCGATAGAAAAAGCCCTCGCTTACAGAGAGACGGCGACGGCTCTGTTCATCCTTTCGCAATGCCATCGGCTTTCGGGCAACGGCGAACTTGCGGCAGACACGGCTTTGCGCGCGGCATCTTTGCTACCGGACGATGTTTCGCTTGTCCGCCGGGCTATTGAAATGGCGTACGGTACTGGCAAATACGACGCGATCGTATCGTTTTACGGCGCCGCGCCCGCTTCCGCCCGTGCCGACGGCAGAATATCGATGTATTATGCGTTCGCGCTACTTAAGCTCGATAGAATCGAAGACGCCGAAGCGGTGCTTTACCGCGACGGCGGTCTTGCGGTGACCGATATTCAGGAAGGCGAAATATCGATTACTAATCTATATATCGAGATCGAAAAAGCAAAGGCAAATAAGGAAGGACGCGAATTTTCGGAGAATGAAACGGACATACCGGCGCAATTCGAATTCCGCATGTTCGTTTCCAAAAAAGCGAAGAAATGATAAAAAGCGGAGCCGTCTTATATACTCGATAATTTATTGCGGGGGGGTATTATGGATTACATTATCTCTAACGACAGCATCACCCTGAATTACAATCCCGAGAAGCTGACCTGTAAAATAGATTCGGGAAAAAACGCATGGGAATGGTGCAGAAAACCGTCCGTTGTTTTACACGACGAAAGCGAGCTGTTCTTTTCCGACGCGGAATGCAGCTCGGAGTATTGCAAAACCGGCGTCGCGGAAGGAGTCAGAGCAACATATTCGGGGTTCGGCAATACGGATATTGCCATACATACCTTTGTCTGGCTTAATCCTTCAACGGGTGAAATCAATTTCGAAGTCAGAGCGGACAAAGACAAACATCTTGAGATAAAACGCCTTCAGTTTCCCGTGCCTTTCGCGCTCGGTTCGGACAAAGGATACACCGTGCTTCCCCGCATGCAGGGCACTCTTGTTCCCGCGGGAACGACGATAAGCATCGCGGACGGAAGGATACAGGAGCGCGACGGATACATGTCCTTCTTCGGGCAGGTAAGGGAAGATGCGGGATATATCGCGATCTATACCACTCCTTACGACGCGCATTACCGTCTGCCCGGAAGCGATACCGTTATGCCGTATTTCATTGAATCGATGGGCTCTATGAGATATAAACGGAGCATGAGATACCGTTTCTTTGACAGCGGCTGCGATTATGTGACCATTGCAAAAGCGTACCGCGAATATATGAAGGAAACAGGGCAGTTTGTTTCGCTTGCCGAGAAGATACAGAGAAACCCCAATATTGCGAAACTGATAGGTTCTCCGGTTATTCATACGGGTATCGCCGTTCACATTTCTCCCGAATCAAATTACTATAATCCGGACGAACCCGACAAGAACGATTTTTATACCTCGTTTGACGAATGTGCGGAGAAGCTGCGCAAACTCAAGAACAACGGTCTTGAAACAGCATACGTTCATCTTGACGGATGGGGAAACCACGGTTATGACAATCTTCATCCCGACCCGTTTCCCCCTCACGAGGCGGCGGGCGGCACGGAAGGAATGAAGCGGCTCTCCGAGACGTGCCGCGAACTGGGGTATGAATTCGGCATTCACGATCAGTACCGCGATTACTATTATGATGCGCCTTCCTTCAGCCCGGACAACGCCGTCCTGAATCCCGACGGCACTCGTCCGTACTGTTCGATATGGTACGGCGGCCCTCACAGCTGGCTGTGCGCATCGCTTGCGCCGGAATATGTCCGCAGGAATTATGATGAATTCGAGCGTCTCGGAATAAAGATCGAAGGCGCATATCTCGACGTCTTTTCCGTAGTGGGTCTTGACGAATGCGTTTCGGATGACCATCCCATGACGCGGGAAGAGTGCGTATCCTACCGCAGACGCTGTTTTGATATCCTCACTTACCGCGGAATAATACCCTCGTCGGAAGAAACGATCGATTCGATAGTTCCGGCAATCGCTCTCTGCCATCACGCTCCGTATTTTACCAAAAACCTCGGGAACAGTAATTCCGACCCCGCGGGCATTCATGTTCCCCTTTTCAACCTGGTATATCATGATGCGATGGTAATCCCCTGGTACGGTATTCCCGGAGAGCGCGGCGGGTGGGGCATTCCGCGCGACGACAGCGGATTTCTTCACGCGCTCTTAAACGGCGGCACCGTATACTGCCCCGAAAATGCGGATGCGGAAATGATCCGTTCACTTGAAATCGCTCTCGATCTTCACAGGCAGGTAGCTTTACAGGAAATGGTCGGCCATTCCTTTGTTGACGGCAATCACCGCAGGCAGAAAAGCGTTTTTGCCGACGGTACTTGCGTCGAGGTTGATTTCGATGACGGCACATACAGAATCAGCATACCCGGCCAGCCTGCAATATCGGGGAATGCATGAGTGTATAAATCTCGGTCTACAGAGAAGATTTTGATCTCATTTACGTTTTAAATCCACCCTCGAATACTGCGACAAACATAAATCCCATCCTGTCGGATGGGTTTTTGTTTTATGGGGGAAGGTGACGGGCTTCGCCCTATTCGGTGTCCGAATCCACCTCCGATTATTATAAAAAGAAAAAATCCATCCTGACGGATGGATTTTTTTAATTGGGGGAAGGTGGATTCGGACCACCGAAGTCGTCAGACAACAGATTTACAGTCTGCCCCCTTTGGCCGCTCGGGAATTCCCCCATATTCGAATGCCGCGTCGGTAAAACTCGACCTCGGCTTTCGAGTAGAGCTGGTGAACGGAGTCGAACCATCAACCTGCTGATTACAAATCAGCTGCTCTGCCATTGAGCCACACCAGCGTTTTTACCCGGCGACGGTGTTTATTATAACATAACACCGCGCGCTTGTCAAGAATACTTTTTCTAAAATCATAAAAATAATATGGCGGCGCGCACGCCGAAAATTGTGAATATTCACTTGCGCCGTGTATATACGGCATCGGTGCGCGGCAAGATATAGTAGCAGCCAAATCAAACGGAGGATAAAATTCATGGACAGGAAAAGCGACCCGAACGTCCGTCTGTTGGATGAGATATATAAAAACGCCAAGATGGGCGTCGAGACGAACATGCAGACGCTGCCCGACGTCCGCAGCATGGAGCTGAAGTCCGAGCTGACGTCGCAGATCGAGCGGTTCGAAGCGTATGCTAAGCGCGCGGGCGAGATGCTCGGCTCGTACGGCGTAACGCCGAAGGAGGAGAACGTGTTCGCGCGCATGATGGTCAGAGGCTCGATCGCCGTCAACACGATTGCGGACGACACGACGCCGCATATCGCCGAGATGGTCAGCCGCGGCCTCGACGTCGGCGTGTCGCAGCTCGCAAAGACGGCGTACGAGTGCCGCGAGCGCGGCTGCTCTACCGAAGTCGCGTCGCTCGCCGAGGAGCTGATCGCGTTCGAGCGCAGCGCCGCCGCGCGCGCCGCGGCAATACAGAGATAGCCGCGAAACCGCCGCCCGCAAATGACGGGCGGCGGTTTTTTTCATGCCTGCGCAGTTTTGTCGTTTACCTCAACCGTGTACTTTTCGAGCAGCGCGACGGGATGGTACGACAGCTTCGACGTACGCAGCCCCTCGCGCCCGTCGTCCTCCTCGCGGTTGACGTAGAGCGCACCTTGCTTCCTCGCGTATTCGGCAAAGCACGACGCTATCGTCTGATACGCGCCCTCGTAGCTTTTATCGGCCTTTTCGACGTGCTCGTACATCGTGTCGCCGATAATCTCGCCGATCGCGAGCGCCGCGAGCACGCCGTCGCCGCGGTCGAGCCCGATTCCGGTCATGCCGTATTCGTCCCAGCGGTCGATTATCTCGTAAACGCGCGTGCGCTCCTCGCGTCCTTCCTCGTCGCCGGTATGGCGCGGGTCGTTGTCGGCGTAGAAGCGGTCGAGCAGGTCGCGCGCGGCGCCGGCGTCGGCCGCCGTCAGCTCGCGGATGCGCCAGCCTTCGTTTTGGCGGTCGAAGCGCCGGCGGTGGTTCCGCTGCCCCGCGTAGCGCTTGCCCGGATAATCCGCGAGGTCGGATGCGTTGTAGACGTAATCGTACCAGTTCCGGTTGGTCTGCACCGTCACATCGCCGAACCGCTTCTTAAGATACTCGAGCGTGGCGGTGGAAACGGCGCAGAAAACGATGGGCGCTCCCGCGCTCTCGCAGTGCTCCGCGACGAGGTCTATCACGCGCTTGGGACACACAGCGCCGCCCGGAACCGGCATCTCACCTTCGGGCATCGACGGCGCGAGATAGGCCGTAACGCCGCCGGGCACGCCTTCGCGCGCGATGTCGTGCGCGATGATAAGCGTGCCGTCCTCGGATACGGCGTAGCGGGTTTTATACCATTCTCTCCACATCATGATGCCCCCGACAGTGCAGTCGCACAGCCTTGAGCCGCTATTACACATGTGTCTGCGCAGAATATCGATGTCGTCGATTGTCAGCCGTTTAAACTGTAGCATAATAGGCGGGTGCAGAACACGCCGCGCGGATCCTCCCGGATATTTAAAAATTTTTTGACATTATGAATAATTATATCATGCCGCGCGACATAGTTCAATAGTGTAACCGTCAGCCGCACAAATATTACCGTCGCCTGTCCGGCGGCGTATGTCGGGCCTGCGCTCCGCCGGACAAAGCGCACAGTATATATTATACACAATATAACGTTTGACCGACATATGCTTGACGCTCGGCATGCACAGCCGAGCTTTTCGCGCCGGATTTGCGTTATTGCTTCGCCGTCAGCGCTTCGTAGCGCGAAAGCAGCCTGATAGCCGTGTCGCTTGCGCGCTCGCCCTTGGCCAGCTTGCGAACGATGCGTGCCGTCGCGCCAGCTGCGACGCGGAGCGGCGCTTTTTTGCGCTCCTCCTCGAAGAGCGCGCTCCACGCGTTGATGTCGAGCTTCGACGGCTCGATGTACAGCTCGCCGTTTTTCTCCTCGAGCTTGACGATGCCGCAGCGGCAGGCGATGCCGCGCGCGAGCGCAACGCGGATCAGCTCCTCAGCCTCGGACGGCAGTTCGCCGAAGCGGTCGCACAGCTCGTCTGTGACGTCGGCGGCGTCCTCGGCGCACTCGATGTGCGCGATCTTCTTGTACATCTCCATGCGCGCGCCTGCGGTCGTGACGTAGCTCTGCGGCAGAAATGCGTCCGCGCGGAAGCTGACGGAACACTCCGTCTTCGGCGACGGTGTCTCACCCTTCTGTTCGAGGACGGCTTCGTTCAGCAGCTTGATGTACAGGTCGTAGCCTACCGCTTCGAGGTTGCCGTGCTGCTCCGCGCCGAGCAGATTGCCCGCGCCGCGTATTTCGAGGTCGCGCAGCGCGATCTTGAAGCCCGCGCCGAATTCGGCGTAGTCGCGTATCGCCTCGAGCCGCTTCTCGGCTATCTCCGAAAGCGCCTTCCCGCGCTTGTACGTGAAGTACGCATATGCGCGGCGGGCGCTCCGCCCGACACGTCCGCGTATCTGATGAAGCTGCGACAGCCCCAGCCGGTCGGCGTTTTCGATGATCAGCGTATTCGCGTTCGGCACGTCGACGCCGGTTTCGATGATCGTCGTCGAAACGAGGATGTCCGTATCGCCCGACACGAGCGAGCCCCATATGTCCTCGAGCCGCTCGCGGTCCATCTGGCCGTGTGCCGCGGCGATTCGCGCCTCCGGGAATGCGGCTTTCAGCCGCGCCGCTATCGTCGTTATGCCCTCGACGCGGTTGTAGATATAGAACACCTGACCGCCGCGGCGCAGCTCGCGCCGTATCGCCTCGTTTATGATCGCGTCGTCGTGCTCGAGCACATATGTCTGCACGGGCAGGCGGTTCTCGGGCGCTTCGTCGAGAACGGACATGTCGCGTATGCCGCTCATTGCCATGTTCAGCGTGCGTGGGATGGGCGTCGCGGTCAGCGTCAGCACGTCGACGCCCGGAGCGAACTGCTTCAGCCGCTCCTTCTGCGCGACGCCGAAGCGCTGCTCCTCGTCAACGATGAGAAGGCCGAGATCCTTGAATACGACGTCCTGCGAAACGAGACGGTGCGTGCCGATAAGCAGGTCGATCTCGCCGCGGCGCAGGCGGCGCAGCGTCCGCTCCTGCTCGGCGGGCGTCTTGAAGCGCGAGATGTAGTCGATCGTGACGGGAAAGCCGCGCATCCTCGCGCACGCTGTCCCGTAATGCTGGAACGCGAGAATCGTCGTCGGGCAGAGCAGCGCTACCTGCTTGCCGGACATTATCGCCTTGAACGCGGCGCGAAGCGCGACCTCGGTCTTGCCGTAGCCGACGTCGCCGCAGAGCAGGCGGTCCATCGGGACCGGCCGCTCCATATCGCGCTTGATGTCCTCGCACGCGGTAAGCTGCGCGTCCGTCTCCTCGAACTCGAAGGTCGACTCGAACTCGCGCTGCATCTCGTCGTCCGGCGCGAACGCGAAACCGGGGCGGCGCATGCGCTCCGCGTACAGCGCGATCAGCTCGCGCGCCATCTCCCTCGTCGCCGCCGCCGCCTTCGACTTCGCGCGCGTCCAGTCCGCGCCGCCCATCTTCGAGAGCTTGACGTCGCCTTCCGCGGAACCGGCGCCGATGTACTTGCTCACCGCGTCGAGCGACTCGACCGGCAGAAACAGCTTGTCGCGCCCGGCGTACTGTATCTCGATGTAGTCGCGGTAGACGCCGTCGACCGCGAGGTTCTGTATGCCGACGTACCGCCCGATGCCGTAGTTCTCGTGGATGACATAGTCGCCGGGCACAAGGTCGGCGTAGGACATGATCTTCTGCTCGTTCTTCTTGGGCTTCCTGCGCCTCCGCGCCGCTGCGGCAGCGCTGCGCCGCCCCTGCGGGCCGGGGCACAGCAGCGCCCACTTCGACGTCACGATTTCGAACCCGGCGGGATACGAGCCGAACGCGATTGTGACCGGCGCCGCCGCGCTCTCGTGCGCGTATCCGGATGCGTTGGAAAGCGGCGCCGGCCCCGACAGCGCAAACGAACGCAGCTCCGCCGGCTGCGTGTCGTCCGGAGAAATCGCTCCGTCAACCGATTTCGCTCCGTCGGCAGGTTTTTCTCCGCCTTCAGCCGGTTTCGCATCTCCGGACGGATTCGCATCGTTATCGCCGACCCTGCCGCCGTTGTACAGCGCGACGGTCAAACCGGCGTCGAAAAGCGCCTTCGCCGCCTCCTTCGCCTCCGGCTCCGTGCCGAGCAGAAGCGTCACGCGCACACCGCCGCCCGACAGCGTCTTGATGTCATCGACGACCTCCGTCGTCAGCGTGTCGGCGGGCGCGGTCGTGCGCGTGCGGAAATCGTAAAACCCGCCGAGCGAGCCGCTCGAGCGCGCGAAGGTGTCGACGCGCACTGTGACGCTCGACGGCAGAAACGTCTCGAACAGGTGAGACGGCCGCGCCGAGTATTCGGCGCACGACGGCGGCAGCAGCTTTTCGGTCAGCATCGCCTTAACGTTTTCGTCGGCGAGCTTCGCCGACGCCTCGGCGCGCTCGCGCACGCCCGCTTCGTCGCGCACGATGACGACAGCGCGCTCGAAGTAGTCGAGCAGGCACTCGCGCTCCGGGTATACGAGCGGCAGGTATTTGTCCGCGTCGGCCAGGTTCTTGTCGCGGATCGACTCAAGCTCGCGCAGAAGCGGCATGCGCTTCTCCGCGTCGGGTATCGTGCGCAGCAGCGAGTTTATCGCGCGCGCGATGCGGACGTCCGCTTCGGCGTCGTTAATAACCTCGCGCGCCGGCGTGATCGACGCCGTGCCCACGTTTTCGAGCGCGCGCTGCGTGCCGACGTCGAAGAGCGATATGCGGTCGATCTCGTCGCCGTACAGCTCGACGCGCACGCCGACGCTGTCCTCGTCGCCGGCGCGCTCGGACGCGTCGGGTGTGAAGATGTCGATGATTCCGCCGCGTACCGCGAACTGTCCGGGGCCGCCGACGGTGTCGACGCGCGCGTATCCCGCGCCGACGAGGAAACCGCACAGCTCGCCGAGGTCGACGACGTCGCCGGTCGCCAGCGTGCGCGTCGTCGCTTCGAGCTTCGCGCGCGGCATCGTGTACGACAGCGCCGCGTCCGGCACGGTCAGGACGATGTCTGCGCCGCCGCTGCGGATCGCGCCGAGAACGGACAGCCGCTCGTGCTCCGTCTCGTGCGACGCGCGTATGTTGTACATATTCAGGTCGCGCACGGGATATACGCGTACGCGCAGTCCCGCGCCGCGCAGAAACGCCGCAAGGCGCGTTATGTCGCGCTCCTCGCGCATGATGATCAGCGCCGGAGGCGTTTTCCGCGCGAGCTTCGAGCGGTCGAGCGAGCGCGCGTCAGCCGCGAGGGCGGCGGCGAAAGCGTACCACGCGCCGTCGCAGAGGCCGGTCGCGAGCAGCGGCAGCGGCTTGACTTCGCGCGACTGCGCGGCGGCGGCTTCGATGAGCGCGGCGTATTCGCGCGTCGCTCTGATTTCGCCTATAACGGCGGAAACATCCATCATGTCGTTACCCTTTATATAAAAATCGTTCGTTATGTTTTATAGCAGCTTCGCATGCGCCGGCGGAGGCGCAGTATCGCAGTCCCGCGGACGCGCCTGCGCGTCGGATCGCGCCGGATTATGCGGAAAACGCACAAATGTTCGCGAGATAAACGCGGCAAAACCGCCCGTGGTACGTCGCGGGCGGGGGTCGGTATTGCGTTTTCTGAATGGGATTGACGGCTTCGGCGGCGCGGTCGCGCGACTGACGGCGCGGCTTCGCGCGTTGCCGGCGAAGCTGCGCGCTTTTATAGTTGAGGTTGCAGATTTGTGATTTGCCGTTCCGGCTTCATGTTTCCGACGCATGATTACATGCATCGCCGATGCGCTGTCCCGCATCGGCGCTCGCCGTTGCCGCATCACGCTTGCGCCGTCTCTTATTATTTATATGAAACGGCGCGTCAGTTATACCTCTGCATCGCCTCGTCGATGCCGTCTCGCAGGATGGCCTCGAGCGCTTCGGCCGCCTTTTCCTGCGCGGAGCGGATCGCCTCGCGGTCCTTCTGGTTCGGCGTGCCAAGCACGTGCGATGCGAGGTCGGCATCCGGGTGCGGCTTTGCGCCGACGCCGATCTTGATGCGCGGGAAATCCTCCGTCCCCAAGTGCTCGATGATCGACTTGATGCCGTTGTGCCCGCCGGCGGAGCCCTTGCGCTTGACGCGCAGCTCGCCTGGGTTGAACGAAATGTCGTCGAATATCACGATCACGCGCTCGGGCGGCACCTTGTAGTAATCGGCGGCCGCGCGGACGGCCGAGCCGGAATCGTTCATGTACGTCTGCGGCTTCATGAGCAGAACGCGCCGGCCGGCTATAACGCCGTCGCCGACGAGCGCGCGGAACGAGGCGCGCTTCACCCTGATGCTCTCCTTGTCCGCGATGATATCGAGCGCGCCGAAGCCGGCGTTGTGGCGCGATTTTTCGTATTCCGCGCCGGGATTGCCGAGTCCGGCTACGATGTATTCTATTTTGGGCCGGCCGCCGCCGAAAAGAGCCACTTTGCGATACCTCCGAAGTCGTTATGCCGCACCGGACGAGCCGGTGCTTTTTATTCTGACTGCTTTTTGTCGCGCTCGCGCTTCGCGTCCGCCCAGCCGTCCTTGTTCACCTGACGNNGTGTACGCGCGGCTGCCGACGCGCACGGGCGCGACGAGATTGGTGTTGCAGCCGATGAACGCGTCGTCGCCGATCACGGTGCGGTGCTTCTTCGCGCCGTCGTAGTTGACGGTCACGACGCCGCAGCCGAAGTTGACGCGCGCGCCCACGTCGCTGTCGCCGATGTATGTGAGGTGCGACGCGTGCGTACCCTCGCCGACGACGCTGTTTTTGACCTCGACAAAGTCGCCGATGCGCACGCCGTTGTGCAGCTCCGTGTTCGGGCGCAGGTGGCAGTAAGGCCCGACGCGGACGTCTGCGCCGATCTTCGTGTCGGTCGCCTGAACCGCGTTGAGCACGCTGCCGTCGCCGACGAATGTGCGCGTCAGCACGCAGTAGTTCACGGCGCTGACTTCGCGGCCGAGGATGCAGCATTCGAACACGCCGCCTGGGCCGAGAACGCAGTTTTCGCCGCATTCGAATCCGGCGCCGATCGTGACGCCGGCGCGCACGACGGTACCTTTGCCGAGCTTCGCGGCGGGGCTTATCGTCACGCCGTCGGGGCAGGGAATGTCGATGCCCGCGTCGATGAACGCGTCGATGATGTTGCGGCGGTAGTCGTCAGCCGCGGCAAAGAAGGCGGAGCGCGTGTTCGGCAGCTCCGCGAAGGACAGGCGGCGCACCGACACAGCCTTCGGCTTCGCCGCGCAGTATGACGCGAGCGCCGCGGTTATCGTATGAACGGTTTCGGGAGCGCTGTCCCCGCATATGTTTTTATACAGCTCCGCGCGCAGAAAAGCCGCCGTCGGGTGGTCCTGCGCGCCGATGACGACGGCGTCGACCGCGTTCAGCAGCGTGACCCCGTGCTTCGCGATTTCGCCCGGCTCGGAAAGAACCGACACGACGGAGTCGTGCAGCACGTTCTCGGGCAACCGGAACGCGAACGGCGACAGAACCGCGACGGCGTCGCAGTTTTCCGCGCGCGCGTCGAACTCGGGCAGCACGTCGCAGCACGGGTCGCCGTTGCCGGTCAGCGTGCGCTTGCTGCATACCGAGCCGCAGGCGCGCGAAAGCAGCAGCCGCGTATGGCGGCTCAGCGTTTCGCCGAAAAGCGCGTAGTCGGCGCCGATACCGCCGATATTTTCGCCCGTTATGATAAGACTGATGGTTTTCATAATAAATCACTCACCGCGCTTTCATATTAAAATCCGGTGCGGCGGCGCGGCGTCAGCCGTTTTTCTTCTTCGCCTGCGCCTTGAGCCGGTTCTCGGTATTCAGTATACGCTTGCGGAGGCGCATCGATTTCGGGGTGACCTCCATGAGCTCGTCCTCGGCGATGAATTCGATCGCCTGCTCGAGCGAGAACACTACGGGCGGAGTCAGAATGAGCTTTTCGTCCGCGCCCGAGGAGCGGATGGACGTGAGGTGCTTCTTCTTGCAGACGTTGACGGTGATGTCCTCCTGCTTCGGGCATTCGCCGACGATCATGCCCTCGTAGACCTCCGTCTGGACGCCGATAAAGAGCCGGCCGCGGTCCTGCGCGTTGTAGAGGCCGTAGGACGTCGCCTCGCCCGCCTCGCTCGCGACGAGCGAACCGGTGAAGCGCGTCGTGATCGCACCCTTGTACGGCTGATAGCCGTCGAAGATCGAGTTGATGATGCCCTCGCCGCGCGTATCGGTGAGAAACTCGGAGCGGTAGCCGAAAAGGCAGCGCGCCGGTATCGTGTATTCGATCCTCATGCGCTTGCCGACCGGCGCCATTTCGACAAGCTCCGCCTTGCGCGAGCCGAGCTTTTCCATGACTGCGCCGACATAATCCTCGGGCACGTCTATCGATACGCGCTCCATAGGCTCGCACATCACGCCGTCGATCTCCTTCATCAGGACGTGCGGCATTGAACAGGCCATCTCGTAGCCCTCGCGGCGCATCGTCTCGATCAGGATCGAGAGCGACATCTCGCCGCGGCCGGCGACCTTGAATGCGTCGGTGGATTCGGTGTCGGAGACGCGCAGCGACACGTCGCGCAACGTCTCCTTGTAAAGGCGCTCGCGCAGCTGGCGGCTCGTGACGTACTTGCCCTCGCGGCCTGCGAAGGGGCTGTCGTTGACCGAGAACGTCATCTCGAGCGTCGGCTCGGACACTTTGACGAATTCGAGCGGCTCCGGCGTGTCCGGCGAGCAGAGCGTGTCGCCGATCGTGATCTGCTCCGCGCCCGAGAAGGCGACGATGTCGCCGACGGTCGCCTCGGTCACGTTTTCGCGGCCGAGCCCGTTGAACTGCGCGATGGATACGATCTTCGTGCGCTTCGGGGGTTCGTTCGAGTGGTAGTTCGTGATAACGACTTCGGCGTTCTGCCGTATTGTGCCGCGGTCGATGCGGCCGATGCCGATGCGGCCCACATAATCGTTGTAGTCGATCGACGATACGAGCAGCTGGAGCGGCGCGTCGGGGTCGCCCTGCGGCGCGGGGATGTAGTCGACGATCGTCTCGAAGAGCGGCTCGAGCGTCTTGCCTTCCTCATACGGAGAAAGCGACGCGGTACCGGCGCGGCCGGAGCAGAAGAGCATCGGCGAATCGAGCTGTTCGTCGGTCGCGCCGAGGTCGAGCAGCAGCTCGAGGACCTCCTCCTCGACCTCCTCGATTCTCGCGTCGGGGCGGTCGATCTTGTTTATAACGACGATGACCCTGTGGTGAAGCTCCATCGCGCGCTGAAGAACGAAGCGCGTCTGCGGCATGGGGCCTTCCGCCGCGTCCACAAGCAGAAGCACACCGTTGACCATTTTCAGTATTCGCTCGACCTCTCCGCCGAAATCCGCGTGCCCGGGCGTGTCTATGATGTTTATCTTGCGCCCCTTCCAGTGCACCGCGGTATTTTTGGCAAGTATGGTTATCCCTCTCTCGCGCTCGAGCGCGTTCGAGTCCATCGCACGCTCCTCGGTGACCTGGTTCTCCCTGTATACGCCGCCCTGCTTGAGCATTTCGTCGACCAGCGTGGTCTTGCCGTGGTCNNGTGGTCGACGTGTGCGATTATTGCTATATTTCTGAGATCGTCGCGAATCAAATTATAGTACAACTCCGTTCTGTTTTTGTCTTTGTCGATAACCTTATAATTATATCACCGGTGTGTGAACATTTCAACAATCGAAGAATAAATATTTCTATAAAAAGGGAAATTAATATGAAGCGAAGATAAATATATTTATATAAATCGCAATATATTAAATCATCCAATTATTGACACGCTCCCGGTCTGATGTTACAATGAACCTGAAAACGATTAAAATTTTTCGTCCGGAGGGGCTTTTATGTTAAAAGAAGCCGGTATGGCTGCGCTCAACCTTGAGTTTACCGACCGTGTGTACAGAACCGAATACTCCGTATTCGGGCACTCCGCGCTGCTCAAAAAAATCACCGGCATGGATCCGGCGACAACCGACAACACCGAGATCATCCGCGCGTTCTGCCGCGCGTGGGACATCTGCCTGCACTGGTCGACGAACATCGGCGGCGAATGGTTCGGCGAGTACCGGTCGAACATGGGTCACGCCGTTTACGCCGAGGGCGGCGTCGACCGCAACGACGACATACA
>DBRA01000027.1:33630-36410 GCA_002305445.1 Clostridiales bacterium UBA1380
CTGCGCGTGGCAGCCGGACGGTGTGCACATGACGGGCATCTACGTCAGCTGTATGTCGGGGCTTATCGATATGCTCGGCTGGAACATGCTGCTGACCTGCGCCGGCGCCGACCCGGAGCGGTTCGGCGAATTCACGACGCGCTACTCGCTCTGGATCGAGAACTTCTTCAAAGCGCTCGCGGCCTCCGACGCGCCGGTCGTCATGATACACGACGACATCGTGTGGACCGAAGGCGCGTTCATCGAGCCGCAGTGGTACCGGAAGTTCATCTTCCCGTCGTACAGGCGCTGCTTCCGCCACCTGATCGAGGCGGGTAAAAAGATTCTTTACACCTCCGACGGCAATTATACCGAGTTCGTCGACGACATCGCTTCATGCGGCGTGAACGGCTTCGTTCTGGAGCCGCTGACCGACATGGCGTACATAGCGGAGAAGTACGGCAGGACGCACAGCTTCATCGGCAACGCCGACACCGGCATCCTTTTGTACGGCAGCCGCGACGACATATACCGCGAGGTCAAGCGCTGCATGGACATCGGCAAAAAGTGCCCCGGCTTCATAATGGCGGTCGGCAACCACATCCCGCCGAACACGCCGGTCGACTCGTGCCTCTGGTACGACGAGTTCTGCAAGCAGCTCGGAAAGAGATAATTTAAACGGGGAGGGCTGATGCCCTCCCCGTTTTCTTTATTATGCCTGAAGCAGGTTATGTGCCCGATGGCACATCCGCCGTTTAGCCCGCGCGTTTATGCCTGAAGCCCTATCGTGCCCGTGCGGACCGTCTCGAGAATTCCGAAGACCGAGAACGCCCTGACCGCTTCCTCGAGCCGCCGCTCGCCGCCCGACACCTCGACGACAGCCGTCGCGCCGGCGGTTTTGACTATGCGCGCCGACAACAGCGCCGCCGTCCGCTCCGCCTCCTCGCGCCGCTCCGGCGCGCACGCTATGCGTATCAGCATCAGCTCCGTCGCGACGAGCGAATCGCTGTCCGCGGCGGCGCACCGCACCGATATCGTGTCGGCGAGCCGCTCGAGCTGGCGCGTAAGCAGCTCGGCGTCGTCCGCACCGCACAGGACCGACACCGTGAGCTGATACACGCTCGCGTCCGACGTCGTGCCCGTCGCCAGCGACTCGATGTTGTAGCCGCGCCGCGTGAAAAGACCCGACACGCGCGAAACGACGCCGGGGCGGTTTCTGACTCTCATCACGATTATATACCGGTCCTGCATATCTGCGTCTCCTTTGCTTTGATAAAAGCCGCCGGATGCGGTTATTTTTTATCGGGCGGCGCGAAGGTGCCCTTTATCGCGTCCCAGTACGCCTTCGCCGCCTGCTCGGTCTTATTGTCGCCGTAGGAATAATACTTCGTGTCGCCGAGGTCGAGCGGCATATACCGCTGCGGCGTATAGTGGTTCGGATAGTCGTGCGGGTATTTGTAGCCCTTGAAGAACGGCGAGCGCAGGTGCTCGGGTATCTCCGTGCCGCGCCCGGCGCGGACGTCTGCCTGCGCCGCGTGTATCGCCGTCGCACCGTTCGACTTGGGCGCCGTCGCGAGCGTTATCACGGCGTTGGCGAGCGGCAGGCACGCCTCCGGCATACCTACCGCCTTCGCGCTCTCGCAGCATGCGTACGTCAGAACCGCCGCCATCGGGTACGCGGGGCCGACATCCTCGCTCGCGATGACGAGCAGCCGCCGTATCGCCGACAGCATGTCGCCGCCCTCGAGCAGCTTCGCGAGGTAGAAGAGCGCAGCGTCCGCGTCAGAGCCGCGTATCGACTTCTGCAGGCACGCGAGGAGGTCGTAGTGCACGTCGCCGTCGCGGTCGAACGCGCCCGCGCTCACCTCCGGCAGAAAAGCCCTTACCTCCGCCTCGCCTATCGCTTCGCCGTCGTCGGACGAAACGTACATCGTCTCGAGCAGCGTCAGCGCGCGGCGTACGTCGCCGCCGCCGCACTGCGCGATGAATGAAAGCCCCTCGTCGGTGAAAGTGACGGTGCGCGGCGACTGCCCGCTGAGTATCGAGAGAGCGCGGCGCAGAAGCGGCACTGTCTCGGCGGACGGCACGCGCTTGAACTCGAACACGCTGCAGCGCGAAAGCAGCGCGTCGTAGATGTAGTAGTACGGGTTCTCCGTCGTGGACGCGATCAGCGTTATGCGTCCGTCCTCGATGTATTCGAGCAGCGACTGCTGCTGTTTTTTGTTGAAGTACTGTATCTCGTCGAGGTATAAAAGGATGCCGTTCGCGCCGAGCAGTCCTGCCGTTTCCGCCGCGACGTCGCGCACGTCGGAGAGGGAGGCGGTCGTCGCGTTTAACCGGCGCAGCTCCATGCCGGACGCGGCCGCGATGATGCCCGCGGCTGTCGTCTTGCCCGTTCCGGGCGGACCGAAAAAGATCATGTTCGTTATGCGTCCGGCATTGACCATGCGCCGGAGCGCGCCGCGCGGCCCGACGAGATGGGCCTGTCCCGCCATGTCGTCGAACGAAGCCGGCCTCATCGCGGACGCTATCGGTTCGGTAATCATAATCGCGCATCCCCCGCGGTTCTTGTTTTCTTTCCGTCGAATAATATATTATACGTTATTTTGCGCGCCAAGGCAAGAGCGCACGAGGTGCGCAATATAATTATAAAGGTGTCCGATTAGCTTTTATATGGGATATGGGAGGCGCTTGTATGAATCAGCCGGTCAGCCGAATAGCGCGCGTAAAGCTCGATCTGCAGGAGACGGGCTGCGCCGCCGCGGACGCCCACATAAAAAAGCTGGCGGAAACGCTGTGCG
>DBRA01000027.1:36484-37367 GCA_002305445.1 Clostridiales bacterium UBA1380
GCAGGTAAAATGATTTCTCTGCGAAAAAGCGGGTCGGGCAATATGTATAAAACATAAAAAATCGGTTGCTAAAAAACAAGATTTGTGGTAATATGTTTCTATGCGTAAAAATTACGCCGTTTTTACATGTCAACACAGCGAACGAAGGGTGACATCAATGCCGGAAATGAAAGAGACGGAATCGATGAAGCGGATCCGCGAGGCCGAGGCCGAAGCCGCGCGCATACGCTCCGAAGCGGCGGCCGAAGCGCGCTCCATGATAGAAAACGCTAAAGCGCGCGCGGCTGAAATAAGGGAGAAGGGCGCGCAGGCGGCCGATAAATACGCCGCCGATTCCGCGGAAGTCGCAGCCGCAGCGGCATCTTCGATAAAGGCGCAGGCGGACGCGGCCGCGGCAAATGAAGCCGCGGAACTGAAGGCGCGCGCACAGAGCCGCTCCGCAGCCGCGGTCAAGCTCGTCATATCGTCGCTCGCGGCAAAGATAAACTATAAAGGCGCATAGAAACGCAACAGTGAGGAATCGATAACAAATGGCGGTTACAACAATGAAGCGTTTCCGCGCGGTCTGCATGCGCGGCGATGCCGACGCGCTGACGCAGCGGCTGATGTGGCTGCGCTGCGTCGAAGTGTCGGCCGGAAACGCGGACGGCTCGGACGGCCCGCCGGCACTTCTCGACTGCGCGGAGAAAATCGCGGCTGCGGAGAAGCGGCTCGGCGATTATCAGGCCGCGCACTATTTTCTGTCCGGGTACGCTGTTAAAATTAAAAAATTATTGGCGCCCAAGACGGAGCTTGACGAGGACGCGCTGTCGGTCGATTTCGACGCGGCTGACAGGCTCGCGCGCACCGCGCTCGAGCTGCGGGACGCGATTGCCGCGAACGA
>DBRA01000035.1:0-14709 GCA_002305445.1 Clostridiales bacterium UBA1380
CGCGACGTAGCGAGCCGCGTCGTGTTTATGTCGGGCGGCGTTATCTGCGAGGAGGGCGCACCGGCGGATATTTTCGAAAACCCTCAGAAGGCCGAAACGATCGAATTCCTGTCGCGCTTCCGCGGAATAAGATGAGCGAAAGCGGATTATATTTATCGAACCGTCTCGCTCTCGCCGCGCATTTCGCGCGGTCGTGCGGAGACGGTTTCGTTTTCGCCGATATCGGCACCGACCACGCGTATCTTCCCGCGTCGCTCGTGCTTTCCGGTGCGGCGACGGCTGCCGTCGCGTCTGATGTGAGACAAGGTCCGCTTGACCGCGCCGCCGAAACGCTCGAAAGATACGGCGTCGCGGATAAAATAACACTGACGCTCGCAGACGGGCTTGACGGCATCGAAGAATACAAGCCGGACGTCGTCGCCATATGCGGCATGGGCGGCGATCTCATGTCCGAGATAATCTCGCGGTCGGAGTATGTGCGCTCGCCCGCCGTTTCGCTTGTGCTTCAGCCGATGTCGATGGCTGACAGGCTTAGAGCGTTTCTATGCGGCGCGGGATTCTGCATCTGCGCCGAAGGCGTCGCCGAAGACGACGGAAAGCTGTACCAGTGCATGCTCGCGCGCTACGACGGAACCGTACGCTCAATGACGCCCGCGGCGCTCGAGGTCGGCGAGCCGTCGACGCCGCGCACCGAAACGGAGCCGGGTCTCTTTGAAGCGCTTGTGAGACAGAAGCTGCGCCGTGTCGAAAGGAAGATAGCCGGACGCTCGGCGGGCGGCCTTGACACGCGTGAGGACGAGCAGCTTGCCGACGGGCTGCGCGATATTATTAAAAGTACGGAGAATAAATCATGACAGTTCGCGAACTCATCGACTCGCTCGAGCGCGCGATACCGCGCTCGCTTTCATGCGAATGGGATAACGACGGCGCTATGTGCGTGCCCGACCCCGATAAGAATGTCGGGTGCGTGCTTGTGACGCTCGACGTCACCGAGGACGTGATAGAACACGCGCGTACCGGTGAATATGACGTGATAGTATCGCATCACCCGCTCGTCTTCAAGGGACAGAAGTCGCTGACGACCGAACAAAACGTACAGCGCAAGCTGATAGCGCTCGTCAAAGCCGGCATCGCGTGCGCGTCTTATCACACCCGTTTTGACAGCATTGACGGCGGCGTGTCCGACGCGCTCGCGGACGCGATCGGACTCGCAGACCGCATTCCGTTCGGCGATGCGGAAGCACCCGCCGCCGGACGTGTCGGCGAGCTGCCGAAGGCGATTAACGCGGAGGAGCTTGCCGCGGCGGTGCGGGACGCGCTGAGCGCGCCGGCCGTCAACGTCGCAGACGCGGGCAGGCAGATACGCAGGGTCGCGGTGGTCGGCGGTGAAGGCGGCGACTTCATCGGCGCGGCGGTAAAAGCCGGTGCGGATGCGCTTGTCACAGGCCGCGCGGGCTATCACAACGCGATAGACGCGGCGGAAAACGGTCTGACCGTGATCGAGGCAGGACATTACCACACCGAAGCGCGCTCGCTGCGCGCGCTTGAGCGCGTCGTAAAGAAATGCGCGCCGCAGATAGAAACCGGGATTTACGCAAATCCGCCCATTAAAACGATATAAAAAACGCCCGCGAGTTTAATCTCGCGGGTGTTCTTTATTAATCAAGTCCGAGAAAGCGCGCGGCGTTGTTGTACAGTATGTCTTCGCGTTCCCTGTCGGTCAGACGGAGCTTGAAGAAACGCTCGAGCTCCGGCGCGCAGTCCATGACCGGATAATCCGTGCCGAACATTATGTTCCCGGCGCCGAGAACCCTGACCATGTGCTCGGCATACTCGGTCGACATCGCCCACAGCGCGCTCGAAGTGTCGTACCAGACGTTTTTTCGTCCGGCCAGGTATTTTTCGGCGTCGTCCCACGCTCTGTAGCCGCCGAGATGCGCGGCGACGACCACAAGGTTCGGGAACATATCGAGCACGCGAGCGAGCTTTTTCGCTTCCGAAAAACGGTACTGCGGCCTGTCGTCGCCCATGTGCAGATACAGCGGCATGCGGCCCTCCATCAGCTCATAGAGCTTTAAAAGGCGCGGGTCGTCTATATCGACGCCCTGAATGTCGGGATGTATCTTTACGCCGCGCAGCCCCATGGATTCGGCGCGGGCAAGCTCGCCGGCGAAGTCGTCGAAATCCTGATGCATGCCGGCGAAGCCGACCGTTTTGAACCCGTGCGAGCGCGACAGTCCGACGGCGGCGGTTATCGCGTCGTTGACCTTGCAAACCTGCCGCGCGTTTGTCGCGACGGAGAAGAGCAGGTAGCCGACGACGTTATTTTCGGCCGCCTGTGACTCAAGGTCGTCGTATGTACCGATGCCGTTCACATGAAAATCATAGAACGCGCCGAGGCTTTCGGTAGCTTTTTGTGCGATGGCTTCGGGATACACGTGTGTGTGTATGTCGAAAACTTTATACTTCTTTTGCAATAATCCGCGCTCCCTTGAATTTATCGTATCCTTCGACCGTCACGCCATTTTTTCCGGGAGCTTGACGCCGCCCATCAGGTGGAAGTGAAGGTGTTTTACCGACTGCGCGCCGTCCTCACCGCAGTTCGATATGATTCTGTAGCCGTTGCGCAGGCCCGCTTCGGCGGCGATTTTCGGGATATGCTCGAAAATGCGCGCAATGACGGCGCTGTTCGATTCGTTTACGTCGTCGCAGGAAGATAAATGAGCCTTCGGAATGATGAGGATGTGCACCGGCGTCTGCGGATTTATATCACGGAACGCGAGGATGTTTTCGTCCTCGTAAACCCTTGACGAAGAGATTTCACCGGCCGCGATTTTACAGAAAATGCAATCCATAACACTTCGCTCCTTTATTTGTTGAGGTAGTCCCTCATGACGTCGATGTACTGATAAAACGCGACGCCGGGCTCGGCAAGCTCGCGCGACCAGCGCTTGACCCATTCGTAGGAGATGAATCCGTCGAAGTTGCGGTCGCGCAGCAGCCTGACGCAGCGCTCGACCGGCATGTCGCCGTAGCCTGTCAGCATATACGTGATCTTTCCGTTGCTCCCGCGAACACTGTCCTTGAAGTGAACGTGGCGTATATAACCGCCGATGTTTTCAAGTGTTTTATCGGGCGATTCGCCGAAGAAACGGTACGGGTGGTGGATATCCCAGATAACGCCTGCGTTCGGTTCGTCGGTTTTCTCCATAAAACGGCGCAGCGCGGCGGTGTCGCCGAAGCATCCGTTTGTCTCGATGCAGAGCGTGACGCCGTATTCGGCGGCGAAGCGGCAGAGCGATTTATAGCGCGCGGCGGCCTCGTCGATGTCCGGGCACGATACCTCGGGGTCCGGCGTCGCCTCGCCCAGTATGCGGACGAGCGGCGTGCTGAGCTTTTTCGCGAGCATCGCATAATCCTTTATCTCGAACTCGGCCGCGGCGATGTCCGGATTGCCGATGATATAAGCGCCCGAGGTCAGTATCGGTATGGAAAGACCCGCCTCGGCAAGCTTTGATTTGGTAGCTTCGATTTTATCGGGCGAAAAAACGTCAATTTTAGGTGCGTACATCTCGTCCGCGACTCCGCGCACCTCGATGCCGTCATAGCCGAGGTCCGCTGCCGTCGAATAGATATCGCGCCAACCCCAATCCGGGCAGCCGAGCGTTGAGAAGGATAGCTTGATCATAAATTATATCTCCTTTCGGTAATCATACGGCGTCAGCTTATCTGTCGGTGTAAATTTCAGATTCTAAAGATTTGGTGAGCGAATAAACAGAGATAATCCATGCGATTGATATAAGTATATCGAGTATCCAGACCTGGCCGTACTCCGGTATGAGGACGGCGTAAACCGCTCCGGCGATTGCGGACATGACTGTCAGCGTGAAGCAGACGTTTACTTTGCTTGAAATCGTCGCGAGCGTGTCGCGCATATACGCGTCGACCTTCATCCTGTCGTGGATATTGATACCGTACAGCTTCTCGATGTGCTCCGGCGCAATCTTTACAAGGCAATAAAGGACCAGAATGAACGCCGCGGCATATATGAAATCCGATACGCTGAGAGCCGCCATAACGACTCGGTAGCGGTCGTAAGCTTCGGCGACGTACCGAGTATCGCCGATCGTAAAGTCATTGAAGTAAATGAGCGATACAACCCATGCGGCGGCGGAGCATGCGGTCGCCGCTATCGATCCGGCAAGCGCCGTCTTTGCGAACCTGTGGTATTTCAGCATGAGCGCGGATACGGCGACAAGAAACGCGGCCGAAACAAAGTCGGGAAGGTAGTTGAGTCCGTCGAGATATATATCCGCTCCGAATATCGCCGCGGCGACGAACATGACAAGCACAAAGCTCATGCGGCGGCGGATGAAGAGCTGCTCGTTCGGAGCTATCTCAAGCTCGTAGTGTTCGCTTATCCTTTCGACGTACGGTTTGTCGGCGCGTATGCGCGCGACATACCTCTCTCCGCGGACAAGCCAAGCAATGCCGAACACGAGGGCGATAACGCATCCGATGACGACGAAGGCGGGTTTATAATTCGCTATGTTGACGCTGAACGCGGTGACATAGCCGATGTTGTCGTACATCGAAAGGGAAGTGAGCTCGGGCAGGACGGCGCAGGCCGCGCGTACGATGAAAAATGTCACCGACGCCCGCTTGAACCTGTCGGCGCCCTTGAGCACGGCGCTGCCGCCGCAGCGCGTTCCCGAGTAGACGAAGCCGTCGACAAGATATATGAAAGCCGGAATCAGGTAAATAAGCTCTATAACGGCGAAGGAAAAGGTCAGAACGAGAATCATCGTATCGTCCGTCATGACGATGAAGGCGATGCTGACGAATTTAGCGAGACCCACGAAAAAGAGCTTTATGAAAACAGAGCGGGCGTAATCGAGCTTATCTATAAGCAGCGCCGACTTTGTAAGTCCGCATATTATCAGCGCATAACCGATAAAATCAGGCAGAATATCGATTATGTTTATACATGGGTTGAATAAAAACACAAGACCCGCCGCTATAAATCCGTAACCCATAAACCCGTCTCCTCCCTTCGTTTTATTTATGCTTTTTCCGTTTCTGCGCGGCGTCTTTGACGCGCTCTTCCTCTTTCTTCTTTTTGATGAACGCGCTGTCTTCGGCTTTGTCGAGCTTTTCCCTGATATCGTTCACGATCTTATATTTCGAAGGCTTCGGCTCCATGTCCTCGTCGCCTTCGAGGCATATCCGCATATAGCACGAGTAGATAAGCGCCGCGTTCATTATTATCCAGACATACCCGTAAAGCAGCACCGGCAGATAGAAGTACTGCGCACCGTCTCCGGTGAAGGGGATGACGACGCTGAGCGCGATATATATGCAGCCGATTATCAGGTTGCGGAGCGCTTTTCTGCCTATCGCGGGCAGCTCTGTGTAGCCCGCTATATCTTTTATGCCGAGCATAAGCAGCACGTGAAACGCGAGAACGGCAGCCGCCTTGACATATGACATCACGTCAAGCAGCGCTTCGGCGTCCGGCGCGGCCAGCCCTATTATAAACAGTGCGACGCCGAGCGCCGCAAGGCCGGCGGCGAGCGCGGCGGCGGCTTTGAAGAACTTCGCGTGCGGCGAAAGCTTCATAAGCGCATATGCCATTATAAGCGAGCCGACCACGTCGAAGAACATATATACGTTCGCGACCGAGAACGCGAACGCGAGAAGATACCCGATGAATAAAAGTCCGAATCCCATATCAGTCGGAGTCGGGATCGTTCGCGCCGCAGCATTTCTTGTACTTTTTACCGCTGCCGCACGGGCACGGGTCGTTGCGGCCGACTTTTACGTTCTTGTTGGTCGCCGGCTTCTTTTTCACCGGTTCGTCCGAGCCGCTGCCCGCGGACACGGGCTTCGCGACCTCGACGCGCTTCATCGGCTGCGCCTTCGGCACGACGGACAGCAGCATTCTGACGGTGTCGTTGCGTATATCGACTACCATCTGGTCGAAGAGATCCGCGCCGCCGATGCGGTATTCCGTTATCGGATTGCGGTTCGCGTATGCCTGCAGGCCGATGGACTCCATAAGGCTGTCCATCGCCTCGAGGTGCTGCATCCATTTTTCGTCGACGTTGCGGAGCAGGACTATGCGCTCGACTTCGCGGAAGACGTCCTCGCCGAACATCTTCTCCTTGCTCTCGTACAGCTTCATGGCTCTGTCGAACAGCAGTTTTTCGACATCCTCGCGCTTGAGCGTTTTAAGCTCTTCCTCGGTGTAGTTGAGGTCGGTTTCGCCGACGAGAAGGCCCATGTATTTTTCTTTCAACGACGGAATATCGCGCTCGGCCGTCTCGTCCTCCGGTATCGCGATCGCAACCGCTTCGGATATTGTCTCCTTAATCATCGCGATCATCTTATCGCGCAGCGAACCGCCTGCGAGCACCTCCTGGCGCTGCTGATAAATGATCGTGCGCTGCTGGTTCATGACGTCGTCGTATGCGAGGACGTTTTTGCGGCGCTCGAAGTTCTGGCCCTCGAGCCGCTTCTGCGCGCTTTCGATAGAGTTCGAGAGAATGCGCGCGTCGATCGGTTGGTTCTCCGGGATCTTCAGGCTCGCTACGATGCCCTGTATGCGGTCGGAGCCGAAGAGACGCATCAGATCGTCTTCAAAGCTTAAGAAGAAGCGCGATTCGCCGGGGTCGCCCTGACGGCCGGCGCGGCCGCGAAGCTGATTGTCGATGCGGCGGCTCTCGTGGCGTTCGGTGCCGATAATGAACAGCCCGCCCGCCTCGCAGACCTTTTTCGCTTCAGGCGCGATCTCTTCCTTGAATTTATTATAAAGACCGCGGAAGACCTCGCGCGCCGCGAACACTTCCTCCGACACGGACTGCGACGAGCCCGTCGCCAGCATGATGGTCTCCTCGTCGTAGCCCATCTTGCGCATCTCGACTTTGGCGAGGAACTCCGGGTTGCCGCCGAGCATGATGTCCGTGCCGCGGCCCGCCATGTTCGTCGAAATCGTCACGGCGCCGAGTTTTCCCGCCTGCGCGACGATCTCGGCTTCTTTTTCGTGGTACTTCGCGTTAAGCACGGTGTGCTCGATATGTCTTTCCGTGAGCATCTTGGAAAGCTCTTCGGATTTTTCTATCGAAACCGTGCCGACGAGCACCGGCTGGCCCTTCGCATGGCACTTCTCTATCTGCTCGATTATCGCGTTGTACTTGCCCTTTTTCGTCGTGTACACGACGTCGGGGTGGTCGATGCGGATCATCGGCTTGTTCGTCGGGACCTCGACGACGTCGAGCGAATAGATCTCGCGGAATTCGTTCTCCTCGGATAAGGCGGTGCCCGTCATGCCCGAGAGCTTTTTGTACATTCTGAAGTAGTTCTGGAACGTTATCGTCGCGATGGTCTGGTTTTCATTTCTTATGTCGACGTGTTCCTTTGCTTCGATCGCCTGGTGCAGACCGTCGGAATACCGGCGTCCCGGCATGATGCGACCGGTGAAGGAGTCGACTATAAATACCTCGCCGTCCTTGATGACGTAGTCGATGTCGCGGTGCATGATGCCGTGAGCGCGGAGCGCCTGGAACACATGGTGCGATATCTCTGCGTTTTCGGGGTCGGAGAAGTTTTCGACGCCGAAGAAGCGCTCGGCTTTTTCGATGCCGGAGGCGGTCAGCGTCGTCGTGCGCGCCTTTTCGTCGACGATATAGTCGGCGTCGATGTCGTCGTGCAGCTCCTTGTTGTCGAGCTCCTTGATGACGTATTTGCGCAGCGGGCGGACGAACTCCTCCGCGCGCAGGTACAGCTCGTTCGACTTCTGCCCCTGACCGGATATGATAAGCGGCGTACGCGCCTCGTCGATGAGTATCGAGTCCACCTCGTCGACGATCGCGAAGTTGTGTCCGCGCTGCACAAGATTTTCTTTATATGTGACCATGTTGTCGCGCAGGTAGTCGAACCCGAACTCGTTGTTCGTACCGTATGTGATGTCGCTGTTGTACGCGGTCTGCTTTTCGGCGCGCGTCTGATCGTGAACCACAAGACCCGTCGAAAGGCCGAGGAACTCGTGTATGCGTCCGATTTCCTCGCAGCCGAGCCGCGCGAGGTATTCGTTGACGGTGACGATGTGCACGCCCTTGCCCTCGAGCGCGTTCAGATACGCCGGCATCGCGGCGACAAGCGTCTTGCCCTCGCCGGTCTTCATCTCGGCGATGCGCCCCTGATGGAGCAGTATGCCGCACATCAGCTGCACGCGGAACGGGCGCTTGCCGAGCACGCGGTCGGCGGCTTCGCGCACGAGCGCGTAAGCCTCCGGCAGGATATCGTCGAGCGTTTCGGTTCCGGCGAGTCGGCGCTTGAACTTGTCCGTCATCGCGAGCATTTCCGCGTCGGATATGGCGGCGAATTCGGGTGCGAGAGCTTCTATTTTATCGACCGTTTTCTTGATCTTGCGGATCTCGCGGTCGCTGTAAGTTCCGAAAATTTTTGAAAAGAGACTCATACGGCTGAGTATTCATCCTTATAATCTTTATTTATCGTACTATTATAATATAGAATCGTCTCCATTACCATACCTTTTTTGTAAATTTATCGTCGTATTGGGACTTGAACACATTGCCCCGCAGGGTATATAATAATGGCTTGAACAAATAAATATCGGCGGTCGATTGATGATGAATGATATAAACATAGTGCTGTACGAACCGGAAATACCACAGAATACAGGCAATATCGCCCGCACATGCGCCGCCGTAGGCGCGTCGCTCCATCTGATTGAACCGCTCGGCTTCAAGGTGGACGACGCGAAGCTGAAGCGCGCGGGCCTCGACTACTGGCACTTCCTCGACATAACCTATTATAAAAATCTGGACGACTTCTTCGCGCGCAACCCCGACGCGGTTGAAAACTGCCGCTGTTTCACAACAAAGGCTCCGCGCGCTTACACGGAGACGGACTATCCGAAGCGCGTGTTCCTGATGTTCGGAAAGGAGACGGCGGGGCTGCCGGAGGATTTCCTGCGCGAGCGGCTCGATAAATGCGTGCGCATACCGATGCGGCCGGGGCTTCGCTCGCTCAACCTGTCCAATTCCGTCGCAGTTGCGGTGTACGAGGTGCTTAGGCAGCGCGGCTTCGAAGGGCTGCGAGAAGACAGCGATGTTCTGACGCTCGAATGACGAATAAAAAAGACGCTTTATGCAAAGCGTCTTTTTTTGCGCACCGGAATACCGCGGACAAGTAGCGAATAGACTGTAGCAGATTAAACGCAGGACGGCTTGTATGGATGATGTGTTGCGCGCGATATGCGATGTGCTTCCGACGGCTGTTTCGGATCGCGTACAGAAATTTGCGTCGGATGACGATGTGTGCGTCGAGGAAATCAGGCTTATAGCCGGCTGCAGGGCGAGCGTGGTCGCTTCCCGCTCGGGCGGACGGCCGAAAAGGACGGAGCTCTCTGTAAAAACGTCTGCCGAAGACGTCGCGTCTTCGTTTTTTACGCTGTGCGGCGGGTCTGTCTACTCGCATGCGGATACGCTCCGCGAGTGCTACATTGTTTACACCGTCAAGACTTCTTCGGGAGAGCAGAAGCTGAGAGTCGGCGTATGCGGCCAGGCGGTGACGGAGAACGGGTGCGTCGTCGGACTGCGCGATCCGACGTCGCTCAACATCAGGCTGCCTCACCGCGAACCGGGCGCGGGCGACGTTATGCGCGACATTCTGCGTGTTTCGTCCTATTCCGGCGGCATTCTGCTGTATTCAAAACCGGGAGAGGGCAAGACGACCGTGCTGCGGGAGCTGTGCGTGTCCCTCGCCGCAGACGGCGTGCGCGTCTGCGCGGTCGACACGCGCTGCGAGCTTGCCGTTGCCGGATACGGGTATGACATTCTGGCGGGTTTCCCGCGCGCCGCCGGCATCGAAGCCGCGGCACGCGTCATGAACCCGCAGGTCATCGTCTGCGACGAGATCGGCGCGTCCGACGCGGAGGCGGCGGCTGCGGCGCAGTGCAACGGCGTGCCCGTGATCGCGAGCATACACGCCGGCAGCTTCGCGGAGCTCATGCGCAAACCCGCCGCGCAGAAGCTCATATCGACGGGCGCGTTCGCTTCGGCCGTGGGCATACGGCGGATAGCCGGCGGATGCGGTGCAAAATCATACGAATGGACGGTCGATTCGATATGAAATGTACCATAATGGTCGCAGCTGCGATTCTGCCGCTGCTCAAATATGCGGCGGCGGTGATTTTATTCACGGCGTTTACGGCGGCGGGCGTATCGCTGAATGCGGCGCGCCGGCGGCGCATCAGGCGTGTCGGCGCGCTCTGCGAGCTCGCCGGATATACGCGCTCGCAGATCGACTGCTTCCGGACTCCCGTAAAAAGCATACTCTCATCTTTTTCGTCGGATGCGCTTTCGGAGTGCGGTTTTCTCGAAAAAGCCGCGTCGGGCGACATCGACGGAGCCGCGGCCGCGCTCGGAAGCGGCGAAGAAAGAGTTCTGACGCGCGACTTTCTCGCAAGGCTCGGCCGCGGCTATGCGAGCGAGGAGCTGCGGCTGTGCGACGGATATGCGGAAGCTATCGGTGCGCTTTACAGCAAGCTGAAAAACGATTACCCCGCCGCAGCGCGCGTTTCAGGCGCAATCAGCACGCTCGCTGGTATATGCGCCGCGATTGCCTGTTTATAAAGCGGACATACGAACGATAAGGAGACGGGATAATGGACGTGAGTCTCATACTTAAGGTTGCGGGAGTCGGGCTGCTCGTGGCGGTCGCTTATCAGGTGCTGGCGAAGAGCGGAAGGGAGGAGCAGGCGATGCTTGTCTCGCTCGCCGGCGTGGTCATCGTGCTGCTGATGCTCGTGCGCGAGATCGGCTCGCTCTTCGACACGGTTCAGACAGTTTTCGGGCTATGACTACGATCGGGTGGTGCGGCGCGGCGATAGCGGCGGCGTCGGCGGCGCTGCTCGTGCGCGGACAGTCCAAAGACGCGTCGACGGTCGTGTCCGCGCTCGCCGCCGTATTTTTAACGGGCGCGGCCATAAGCGCGCTTGCGCCCGCTTTATCATTTATGGGTGAAACGGGTGATACCGGTACGCTTGCCGAATATATGCCGACTCTGCTGAAGGCTCTCGCCGTAGCCTGCTGCACGGCGGTGACAGCCGATGTCTGCCGCGACGTCGGCGACACATCGATTGCGAGCCGCGTCGAGCTGTTCGGCCGGGCGCAGATAGTGCTGCTCGCGCTGCCTCTCGCCCGCGAGCTGATTCAAAGCGCGACAGCGCTTCTTTCATGAAAACGCTGCTGCGCGCCGCCCTTGTCTGTGCGGCGATTGCTGTAATATCGTCATCCTTAGCCGTCGGCGCGTCGGCGGAGGACAGCTTTTTTAAAGACAAGCTCGGTGAAATAGAAAAGGCGATACCGTTCGACGTCGCCGAACTTCTGCCGGACGATCTTTTTTCGGCGGAGACGCCGGGAGAAGCCGCGCAGGGCGCGTCGGGAGCGCTTGATTCCGGCTTTTTTGCGGATTTTCTGAAAAAAGCGCTGAAAAGCTCTCTTGCTCCGGCAGTCTCGCTCGCGTCGATGCTGCTTATCGTGCTCGCCGTATGCGCCGTTTACGGCGCGATGCGGAAGTGCGTCGAGTCCGGAGCGCTCACCGCCGCGTTCGATCTCGTATGTTCGCTCTGCGTCGCCATGACGATTTACGGCGCGCTGAAAGCGTCGGTCGATGCGGCTGTCGAATTTACGCAGCGGCTCTGCGTGTTCATGACGACGCTTGTTCCCGTTACCGCAGCGCTGCTTGTCAGCGGCGGCGGAGGCGGATCTGCAGCTGCTTTCAGCGGCGGCGTGCTGACGATGATTTCGCTGCTCGAGAATATCTGCGTCACCGGACTCGCGCCCGTCATGTCCGCCTGCTTTGCCTTCGCGCTTTGCGGCGCCGTGTCGGACGGCGCCTCGCTTTCCGGCATATCGAAGCTGCTGCGCAGCTTCTATACGAGCGCGCTTGCGCTCGTCGGGAGCGTATTCGGGCTCGTGCTCACGATGCAGACGTCGCTTTCGGAGGCCGCCGACAACCTCGTCGCAAAAACGGTCAAATATGCCGTCAGCGAAACGGTTCCGATCGTCGGCGGCGCGCTGTCTGACGCCGTCAGGACGGTCGGCGCAGGCCTCGGTGCGCTGAAGGACACGGCCGGCTGGCTCGGCATCGCCGCCATCGTAATCATGGTCGTGCCGACGCTCGCGACGCTCGGGTTAAACTGCCTTGCCGTCAAATTTGCTTCGGCCGCCGCGGAAGCACTCGGCTGCGCTAAAGAAAAGAAGCTACTCGACGACTGCGGTTCGATCGTCGGCTTCGCGTTCGCTGTATCGGTGCTTTCGGCGGTGATGATGATATTCGCGCTCGCGCTGTTCGTAAGAATCAGCGTCGCGACCGCGTCATGATAGAGGTTGTGTGATATGTCTGGATATTTTACGGTTCTTTTGTGCGCTTCGGTCATATCGTCGTTCGCCGTCGCTCTTGTTCCGGAAACGCGCGGCGATTCGCTGTCCAAACAGGTGCGGTTCGTTTCGTCGCTCATGATCGCGATACTGACGCTTGCGCCTTTCGCGGCGGTCATTAAAGGAGCCGACAGTATGATCGACAACTTCGTTATACCGCAGGCGAGCGGCGGAACATCCGGCGAGGACTGGGTGATAACCGAGAGCGCAGAACTTATCGAGGAGGGGATCACAAAGCTTGTGGCGGATAAGTTTTCGCTCGACATAAACGAAGTCAAGACTACGCTGACACTCGACGACAGCGATCCGCAGGCGGTTGTGATAAAAAAGATAACAATCACGCTCACGGGCAAGGCTCTCTGGGCGCCGTCGGACGACATCGAAAAGTATGTCTCCGACACATTCGGCTGCCCGGCAGACGCGGTAGGAGGCAGATGATATGGGTGCGGGCGATTTGATGACGTCAATCAAAAACATGAAAGGCAAGGGCATACTCGCGGCGTGCCTTGTGCTCGGAGTAGCTTTGGCGCTTGTAGGCCTGTTCTGGCCAACGGACGCCGGCGGCAGAAAAAACGACTCTGACGGCGAGATTACGGCATATACGCAGCTGCTCGAGGAGCGCATACGCGCGCTGTGCGTCGCCGTCGACGGCGTCGACAGCGCCACGGTCCTGCTCACGCTCGAGGGCGGCAGCGAATACGTATATGCAAAGGACGGCTCGTCAACGGGCACGTCGGTCAGCGAGACATACCTTGTCATCAACGGTGAAAACGGCGAAAAGACAGTCAAGGTGACCGAGATAACGCCGAAGGTTCGCGGCGTTGCGATCGTATGCACGCGAGGGGACGATCCCGGGATAAAAATGAAGCTGACGTCGCTCATATCCGCGGCGCTCGGCATACCGAGCTCGCGCATTGAAATTGCTTCGGGAAGTTGAGTTCTATATCGCATGTGCGTCACATATAAATACATCGACAAATTATATCGGAGGTCTCATATGAAAAAAATAGATCTCAGCAGGATAAAGGAAGCCTTGAAACGGTTTGTTGCGAAGGTGAGCGGCCGAAACCTCGTAATAATCGGCTGCGTTCTGCTGGTCGGAGCGGCCGTGCTTGTCAACTGGCTCATGCTGCGCGGCATGAACGACTCTAACGGCGCGTCGCTCGATTTAGACGGGCTTGACAAGTCATCGCTTGAAAACGTGGCCGCGTCGGGCGAGAGCGATTACTTCGCGGCGAGCGTGCTGTCGCGCCAGAAGGCGCGCGACGAGGCGATGGAGGTGCTGTCGGCGGTGGCGGAAAGCCCGTCCGCGCTGCAGGAGGCGAAGGACAGGGCGCTTTCCGACATGCAGCAGATCGCGCTCGATATGGAGAGGGAAGCCAACATAGAGACGCTAGTCATGTCGAAGGGATTCGATCAGTGCATCGCGGTCGTCAACGGAACGACGGCGAGCGTTATCGTCAAATCGAACGGCCTGCTGCCGAACGAAATCTCGCAAATTTATGAAATCGTATACGAGCAGGCCGGCATTGAGCCGTCGAATGTACACATTATAGAAAAAGGAGCATGACCATTGCCCGACGCATTGCTGAAAATCCGGCGCCGAGTCCGCGCCGGATTTTTCTTTTATATAAAAACTCGAGCGCCGAGCCGCGGTTGACAAATATAAAATTATGTAGTAAAATTATCTTTATGAATATAAACAAAATTATCGGAAAGGTGTATATAATTAATGGCTGACGTTAACGGCGCGCATTTAATCGAAGACGGCAAGTTTTTAATCTACAAGGGACGTCCGCTCGTTCGTGAAAACAATACCATATGCTACGGCGACATGGAGGATAAATATTACCTTCTTCTCACGATAATGTCGACAAAGATGGTAGGGCAGAACGAAATGCCCGACAAGGTGCTCATTCAAATAATCAATACGGACAAATCTCTGCCGGCTCATGCGCGTATTGAAAAGCAGGACTTAAAAAACGGACTGTACGAAGCGTTCGATTTAGGCGTCGTCTGGCTTGAACGCATGCTCATGCAAAAATAAAACATCACGCGAGTGTAATTTATGCAGTTTATAAAACGCACAGCCGCAGCCGCGCTCGTCATATTGATGATTTTCAGCCTTATCGCCTGCGATAACAGCAGCGCGGCCGCAGGTACCGAAACTTCGGAAGAGATAACAAGCGAACCCGAAACGGAATCCGAAAGCGAAACAACCGCGGAAACGGAGACGGAAACG
>DBRA01000035.1:14740-15359 GCA_002305445.1 Clostridiales bacterium UBA1380
CGCTGACCGGCCTTGAAACGCCCGTCAGCTTCCGCGGCAAGCGCCCGGTCGCCATAATGATCAACAACATCAACATAAGCTGCCCGCAGATGGGCGTTTCCAAGGCCGACATCATGTACGAATGCCTTGTCGAGGGCGGATATACGCGCCTGATGATGCTGTCGATGGATTATGAGAACCTTCCTGTCGTCGGTTCCATACGCTCCGCGCGCGATTACTATGTCGACCTCGCGGGCGACCACGACGCGATTTATGTCCATGCCGGCGGCTCTCCCGACGGCTATTCCGTCATAAAGGAACGCTCGTACGACGATATCGACGCGATTTATATGGCTGTGCCGACGTACTTCTACCGCGACGCGACACGCCTCAAGACGATGGGTTATGAGCACAGCCTGATGACGACAGGCGAGCAGCTCGCGGCCGCCGTCAAGTTAAAGGGCTACAGAACGACGACGCGCGAAGATTTCGTCGAGCCGTTTAAATTTGTGAAGTGGGGCAAGGAGCTGACGCTCGCGGCGAAAGCCGAGCACATACACTGCTACTTTTCCGGCGCCAACATCACCGATTTCGTGTACGACAAGGAGACGAACAAGTATCTGCGCTATCAGTTCAACGG
>DBRA01000035.1:15477-15997 GCA_002305445.1 Clostridiales bacterium UBA1380
CCGCTTGAGATGAACCGCGGAAACACGTTCGTTGAGTTGCTTCCCGCATCGGGTGCGCAGTACTTCAGCTTGAACTATTCATGGCAAAAATAAAGGGACGCTTTTTGCGTCCTTTTTGTAATTTTTGTCGATTTCAGTCGTGTGTTTCGGCGGCGGCAGGCGTATCCGTTTTTATCTTCGCCGTCATGAAGCAGACCGTCATAACCGCGAAAAATATCGCGAGCTGAATCGCTGCGGCTGATGCGGCTCCGAAGCCGGCATAATATATTGCGAGGTGCGGTGCGTAGATCAGCGCCGGAACCGTCGAATCGAGCGCGCCGGCGTACCCGAGTATAACCATCGGTATAAGCCAGACGGCGAGGACTGCCGTCTCCCTCGCGCCGTACAGCGCGGCTTCGCGCGGAGCGAACCGGGTGGATTTGTATTTCGGCTTGTGCGCCGTCAGACCCATGTATACAAAAAAGCCAAGACCGGCGACGGCAGATATGACCGTCGAGCGCAGCGCGGCTCTGCCGGCTTC
>DBRA01000035.1:16010-23186 GCA_002305445.1 Clostridiales bacterium UBA1380
CGGCAAAAATCGCATTGACTAGCACCATAATGATAAGTTTAATAAGATAATATTTGAAATCGTGTTTATCCATCGTCATACCTTCTCAGCGTTGCGACAATATACAACAGTATAGCATAAAACGCCGCCGTCATCAACGAAATATTTTGTAAGATTACCCATGACGTTATTTGCTGCAACCTCTTTGAAAAACAGCCGTATTGTGATATAATATATATGTAATAATGGCTGTTTTGCGCAGAGCTGTTGCGCGCGTGTAAAATAAAAGAAGGGGCTTTTGTTTATGAGCGAATTAAACGGAGAGCTCAGCGTAATAGGCATGAGCGGTTGTGAAGAATTCGTCCAGAGTGTCGATAACTATTTGAAAGAATGGCGGGCCGAACGGGGTGAACGAATTCCGCGCGATGAAATGAAGGACGGTGAGCACGGCCGCGACAACACATTTATAGTAGACGTTGACTGTCCGCGTTTCGGCACCGGAGAAGCAAAAGCGCTGATCCACCAGACTATGCGCGGTCGCGATGTGTTTATCATCTCCGACTGCTTCAATTACGGCGTTAAATATAAGATGTACGGTCAGCTCGTTCCGATGAGCCCTGACGACCACTTCACCGACCTCAAGCGCGTAATAGCCGCGATAGGCGGAAAAGCGCGGCGCATCAACGTAATAATGCCGATGCTTTACGAGGGCAGACAGCATAAGCGCAACGCCCGCGAGTCGCTCGACTGCGCGCTCGCGCTTCAGGAGCTTGTACGCATGGGCGTGCAGAACATCATCACCTTTGACGCGCACGACAACCGCATCCAGAACGCGATTCCGTTATCCGGCTTCGACAGCGTCCGCCCGACATACCAGATGATAAAAGCGCTCGTGAAAACGGTGCCGGACATTTCGCTTACGCGAAACGATCTCATGATCATCTCGCCCGACGAGGGCGCGATGTCGCGCTGCATGTACTATTCGTCGGTGCTCGGTCTTGATCTCGGCATGTTCTACAAGCGGCGCAACTACTCCGTCGTAGTCGACGGCAAGAACCCGATAGAAGCGCACGAATACCTCGGCAAGGATATCGCGGGCAAGGACGTCATCGTCGTCGACGATATGATCTCGTCGGGAGACTCGCTGATCGACGTCACTGAGCAGCTAAAAAAGAAAGGCGCGAAGCGCATATTCTGCTTCTGCACGTTCGGACTATTCGTAAACGGTCTCGAAGCCTTCGACAGAGCATACGAGAGAGGCATATTCGACCGCATATTCACGACAAACCTCATCTACCGCACGCCGGAGCTCAAAGCCCGCACTTGGTACACCGAGGTCAACATGTGCAAGTACGTCGCGTATATCATCGACACCCTTAACCGCGACGAAACGATAAGCACGCTGCTCAATCCCGTCGACCGAATTCGCAAACTGCTTGAGAATTACGCAAAGGAGCACGCCGACCTCGATATCCAGCTTCCGCTCCTGCCAAATCATTAATTACAGGATTACTGGTTTATGCTGAAATTAAAAAAGCTCGCCGCCGACGCGATCGTTTCCGCGTTATCCGCCGCATATCCGGGCGCGGTGCTGACTGCGGAGGATGCCGCCGCGATGTTCGAATATCCGCCGGATCCCTCGATGGGCGATATCGCCTTCCCGTGTTTTAAACTGTCGAAGATGCTTCGCGCCGCGCCGCCCGTCATCGCATCAAAGCTCGCCGAAGTTTATGACTGCGCCGCGACGGAGCGCGTATCCGCCGTCGGCGGATATCTCAACATGTTCGTGTCTTCCGAATACCTGACAGGCGACCTTCTTGCGCGCATCGAGAACGAAGGCGCTAGTTACGGTAAACCGCATCTTTCGGACGGACAGACTGTCGTGCTCGACTACTCGTCGCCGAACGTCGCGAAGCCGTTTCATATAGGCCACCTCGGCACGACCGTCATCGGCCACTCGCTGAAACTGCTTCACGAGTTCGCGGGGTACAAGTGTGTCGGAATCAATTACCTCGGCGACTGGGGCAGGCAGTTCGGTCTGCTCATCGTCGCGTACCGCCGCTGGGGCGACCGCGCCAAGGTCGAGGAGGGCGGAGCCGACGAGCTTGTGTCGCTGTACGTGCGCGTCAACAACGAGATGGAGAACGACCCGACCATCATGGAGGAAGCGCGCGATGTCTGCGTCAAGCTCGAGCACGGCGACAAGGAGTGCCTCGAACTTTGGCGCTGGATCATCGACATCAGCCTGAAGGAGTACGAAAAGACATACAAACAGCTCGGCATAACGTTCGACAGCTACAGGGGCGAGAGCTACTACACCGACAAGATGCCTGCGGAGATCGAAAAGTTGCGCAAGCTCGATCTGCTGAAGATTGACGACGGCGCGTCGATCGTCGACCTGTCCGAGTACAATATGCCGCCGTGCCTGATTTTACGGCGCGACGGAGTGTCGCTGTATCCGACCCGCGACATCGCCGCGGCGTATGACCGCGCGCAGACGTACAACTTCGAGAAATGCATCTACGTCACAAGCTCCGCGCAGTGTCTGCACTTCGCTCAGTGGTTCAAGGTCGTCGAGCTGATGGGTTATCCGTGGGCGAAAAAGCTCGTCCATGTGCCGTACGGCACGGTCAGCATCAACGGCGCCAAGCTCGCGACGCGCACCGGAAACGTGATACTGCTGAAGGATCTCTTCAACGCCGCGATCGAACGCGTTACGGAGATCATCAACGAAAAGAACCCCAATCTGCCCGACAAGGAGGCGACGGCGGAGGCCGTCGGCGTCGGTGCGATTGTGTTCTATTATTTGAGCGGCAGCCGCATAAAGGACATCAACTTCGTCATGGAGGACGCGCTGTCATTCGACGGCAACACCGGCCCTTACGCGCAGTATACCTATGCGCGCACATGCTCCATACTCGAGAAGGCGGGCGGGGTAGATACCGGCGCGCCGGCTAAGCTGACAGCCCCCGAGGAAGCGGAGCTGCTCAAGACGCTCTCGCTCTTCGAGGAGCGCGTCCGCGCCGCTATAAACGAATACGAACCGTCCGTCGTAACGCGCTATATACTCGACGTTTGCGCCGCGTTCAACCGCTTCTATCACGACTGCCCGATACTTTCGGTGAATGATCCCGATGTCCGCTCGACGCGCATACGCCTTGTCGCCGCGACGAAAACGGTGCTCGGCTCCGCGCTCCGCCTCATCTGCATCAAAACGCCGGAAAAGATATAACGCCGCACAACCAATTCATAAGCAAAGGGAGAGATATATGTCAGGTCACAGCAAGTGGAAAAATATAATGCATAAAAAGGAGAAGACGGACGCGCAGAGAGCGAAAATCTTCACCAAGATAGGCAAGGAGATATCAATCGCAGTCAGAGAGGGAGGACCCGATCCCGCGTCCAACGGCAAACTGCGTGACCTCATCGCCAAAGCGAAGTCGAACAACGTTCCCAACGACAACATAGAGCGCATCATCAAGAAGGCCTCCGGCGCCGGAGGAGAAGTGTACGAGGAGATATATTACGAGGGCTACGGCCCGTCGGGCGTCGCCGTCATCGTCGAGGCGACTACCGACAACCGCAACCGCACCGGCGGCGACATACGCCACTTCTTCGATAAATACGGCGGAAACCTCGGCAGCAACGGCTGCGTCAGCTATCTTTTCGAGGACAAGGGCGTAATCATAATCGCGAAGGAGCACGACGAGGGCAAGAAGACGATCACGGTAAACGAAGACGAGCTGATGGAGGCGGCGCTTGAAGCCGGCGCCACCGACTTTGTCGCGGACGACGAAGTCTTCGAGATATACACCGAGCCGGACGATCTGGACGCAGTCCGCAGCACCCTCGAAAAAGCCGGTTACATCATCGAAAGCGCCGAGAAGGATAAAATACCGAACACCTACGTCACGCTGTCGAACGAAGACGACATAAAAAACATGAATCTTCTGCTCGAGCATCTCGAGGAACATGACGACGTAAGTGAAATCTACCATAACTGGGAAAACGCTGAATAAATCTAGCTTAATACAATTCAGGAGATGTTAAAATGAGCAAAAAGATTCTTGTCGAAACAAGCGCGCGTCATGTCCACGTCACGCAGGAGACCCTGGAAAAACTGTTCGGGCCCGGCGCAAATCTGACGCCCAAGAAGGAACTTTCGCAGCCCGGCCAGTATGTCGCCGTTGAAAAAGTCGACATCGTCGGTCCCAAGAAGACGATTTCCGGCGTGTCCATTCTCGGACCCTGCCGCTCCATAAACCAGGTGGAAGTATCGCTGACCGATGCGCGCACGCTCGGCGTGACGGTTCCCGTCCGCGAATCCGGCGACATAGCGGGATCCAGCCCCATAAAGATCGTCGGACCCTGCGGCGAGGTTGAGTTGACCGAAGGCCTTATCGCCGCCAAGCGCCATATCCACCTGAGCCCCGAGGATGCGGAGGAACTGGGTGTTTCCGACAAGCAGATCGTTTCGGTAAAGCTTGACACCGAACGCAGCATCATATTCGGCGATGTCGTCATACGCGTCAGCGACAAGTTCAGCTCCGCGATGCACATCGATACGGACGAATCCAATGCCGCCTGCGCGTGCGGCGTCGTTTACGGCGAAATCGTAAAATAACATATAAAAGCCGCGTCAGATGGCGCGGCTTTTTGCGTTGCGATATGGTCGGCGATTATTTGTTTGAAGAGGGGAAGTACGGCCGCAGGGCGTTCGCCACGCTGCTGATCGGCATCGACTGAAGGATTATATGGCCCGGCCCGTGTACGACGGTATTGAAGATACCCTCCCCGCCGAAGAGCATGTTCTTTACGCCGGGCACAGTTTTAATATCCATCGTGCATGTCGCGTCCATCGCGGCGAGATAGCCCGTGTCGACAATGATCGACTGGCCGGGTGCGAGGTCGTATTCGACGGCGCTGCCGTCGATCTCGATGAACACGATGCCGTTGCCCGATACGCGCTGCATGATGAAGCCCTCGCCGCCGAATAAGCCCGCGCCGATCTTCTTCTGGAAGAATACGGACAGTTCCACGCCGGCCTCGCTCGCCAAAAAAGCAGACTTCTGAAAGATCATCTCTCGCCCGGGCGAAATTTCGAATGCTCTTATCGCGCCGGGAAAGCTGGACGCGAAGGCGATCATGCCCGCGCCCTGCGCGGTATAGCGGTTCTGGAAGAACGATTCGCCGGCGAACATGCGGCCGAAAGCCTTGCCGATGCCGCCGTTCGTCGACGTGTCCAAGACAATGTTCGGCGTCATCCAGCTCATGGAGCCGCGCTCGGTAATCATCGTTTCGTTGTTCTCGAGCTCGCATACGACGACAGGCAGGTTGTTCCCAGTGATGTTGTAACGCATAGTGGCGTCTCCTTTATAAAAAATATATTTTAATTGTTATCCCGCGCGTCTTGTAAGTTCCGGCAGCGGGGATGAAAGCAGCTCGCGTGCGGCGTCTTCGTCCGTCAGCCAGCCCTTCAGGTTGTCGCGCGTCAGGACAAGCGGCATCCTGTTGTGGACGTCCGCGACGGATTCGTTTGCATCGCCCGTCAGTATGACAAAGCGCGGGACGCCGTCATACACCCGCCACACCCCGGCCATGTAAAGCATGCTCGTGTCGGGCAGATTGAAAAGGTACTTAGTCTTGGCGCCGCTGTGCGACCATTCGTAGAAGCCGGTCGACGGTATGACGCAGCGCCGCAGCGCGAAGCTTTCCCGGAACATCGGCCGCTCATCAATCGTTTCGCGCTTCGCGTTTATCACGATGCGCGGACTTTTTCCGAAACCGGGGAAGCCCCATTCGTAAACGGCGGTCGTCATGCCGCTTCCGCCGCTTGACAGCGTCAGCACCGGCACGCGGTCGGTCGGAAAAATCTCGCCCGTTTTAAAAGGGTACGCGCCGCCCGCTTTCGCGGTGCTGTCGTATGATTCGTCATTAATGCCGCCGTAACGAAGATTCGCCGCAGCGATGATATCGAGCATCTCTTTTTCGTCGGCGTCCGTGAAAATCGTGTACCGCCCGCACATTTTATTATACCTCTCCTTAATTTCGCAGTAATGACCGCACGAATGACCGGCAGGCTTTCAATATATATGATTTATTATATCATGTAATTGCCGCCGATGCATCATATTTAAGCGAAAAGTTGACAAAATTTACTAAAAAGACTAGAATATACGAAAACGAACGGAGATGTTTTCATGCAGAACGAACATATTTATCCGCTGAAGCTTGTTCCGGTGCCGCGCGAGATCGTTTGGGGCGGCGACCTTCTAAAGCGTAAATACGGAAAGTCAACGCCGTTTGCCAAGCTCGCGGAGAGCTGGGAGCTGACGGTGCGCTCCGACAATGTGTCGTCGATCGCCAACGGGCCGTGTGCCGGAACGACTCTCGCGGATTACATCGAAAAATACGGGAAAGCTGTCGTGGGAGATAGATGGAGCGGAGAGCGCTTTCCGCTGCTTATAAAATTTATCGACGCGCGAGACAAACTTTCGGTTCAGGTGCACCCGGGCGACGAATACGCCCTCAAAAAGCACGGCGAATACGGAAAAACCGAGGCATGGTATATCGTCGAAGCGGAGCCGGGTGCGAAAATCGTATGGGGTATGAAGCAGGGCTGCGGCTCGGCGGAGCTTCGGGAGGCCGCGGAAAAAGGCGATATCGCGAGCGTGCTAAATTATACAGAAGTCCGCTCGGGACAGCTTTACTTCATACCGTCCGGCCTGATTCACGCGATCGGCGCCGGCATACTGATCGCCGAGATACAGCAGAACTCCGACATAACATATCGCGTCTACGATTACAACCGCCCCGACGACACCGGAAGGCTGAGACCGCTCCACCTCGAGGATGCGTACGCCTCCGTTAAGGCGCTCACGCCGGTTGATATAGAAGCGCTGCGTTATAAACAGGGCAAAAGCGGAAACTTCGCCGTTAACTGCGAATACTTTTCGATCGAAATATTCGACCGCGAAACCGTGTCATGTGTTGACGAAAGCAGCTTTGCCTGCGTCCAGTGCGTCGAGGGCGGGGGTAAGATCATCTTCGACGGCAGGGAATACCCGATAACGGCGGGCGACAGTTACTTCTTGCCCGCAGGCGCGGGCGGCTTCGCTATCTCCGACGGCGTCAAGGCGCTCGTTTCGCGTTATAAAGAAAGATAAACAGTTTAATAAAAGCCCGCGGTATTATGCC
>DBRA01000031.1:0-1059 GCA_002305445.1 Clostridiales bacterium UBA1380
GGGAAAAGTTTGTGGCGGACGGAAGCGGAGCTGCAGCGCGTCCGAATGTGCGTGTAATACCGGCTGCGACGGCAGCGGCGGCGCTCTGGTGCGTCGTCGTCGTGTACGTGCTCTACTTCGTGTCGCAGCTCGCCTATTTCACGCTCGCGTTCTCGTACCTTCTGCCCGATGGCTTTTCGGCGTCCGAGTACGCGCGGTCGGGGTTCTTCGGGCTGTGCAGCGTCGCGTGCGTCAACGGCATCCTGATCGGCGCCGCTGCGGTATTCGCGCGGAAGGACTGCGGCGCGGCGTCGGTTGCCGCAAGAACAGCTGCGGCGGTGCTGTCGCTTGAGACGGTCGGTCTGTCAGCGACGGCGGTCGCGAAGATGGCGTTGTACGTGCGCTCGTTCGGTCTGACGCGGCTGCGCGTGCTGACGACATTGTTCATGGTAGCGCTCGGCTTATGCTTCCTGTTCGCGGCGGCGAAAGCGCTCTTCACCCGGCTGAACATCGCGCCCGCAACAGCGGTTATCGCGGCGGTATCGCTGCTTGCCGTGACATACGCGCCGCTCGACGCGATGATCGTACGCTATAACGCGGACGCGTACATGAGCGGAGCGCTCGACAGCTTCGACTTTTATGCCGCGTCGGAGCTCGGCGATTACGCCGCAGTCGAGGCGGCGGAGCTGCTCGACTGCGGCGACGAAGCCGTCGAGAGGTCGGCGAAGGAGTACATCGAAACGGCGCGAAAGCGTATCGATGCGGATAAGAGCCCGTGGTACGCGAAAAACGCGGCCGATATATACGCGCGCTCCGCGCTCGACCGCATACTTTCCGGCACCTGATAAAAGAAAACGGCTGACGATGATTCGTCAGCCGTTTTTTATTGCGGTTCAAGCGCGCTCAATGCGACGATTCGAATGCGGATATGAGGTCGCTCATGTCCGTGCGGTAGTCGATGCTGTAGCGTACGACAACATCCGGCGCGTCGAATGCCGGCGCGATCTGCACGAGCTGCAGCTTGACGCCCGCGGCGCGCAGCGCTTTGACGTGCGCTTCGGTGTAGACGCCGCCCGGATA
>DBRA01000031.1:1100-36463 GCA_002305445.1 Clostridiales bacterium UBA1380
GACATGGCGGTCGAGATGTGAGTGAATCGTAAAGAGACCCGACTTTTCCATTCTGACCGCCTGATACCAGCGGAAATGGTTCGGCAGGATCGTCATCGACGTATTTATAAAAATGTCGGCGTGGACGCCGAGCTTTTTCAGCACGGGGAACGCGAGCGTGTAGTTCGACAGATATCCGTCGTCAAAGGTGAGGATGAACGTCCTGGCCGGCGGCATCCTGCCGTCCGCAAGCTGCGCGAGCGTGGCAGGCGCATATCCGGCGTCAATCAGCGCCGTCAGGTCGGATTCGAACTTTTCGACCGTTGTCGAATACGCCGGATTCGATATCGCCTCCTCGTCCGTCCGCACGATGTCGTGATACAGCAGCACGAGCGGCGCGTCGGCGGCGGATACGGCTGCGGCAAGCGCGAGCAATATAATAACTGCCGCGGCCGCTGCTTTTAAAAGTTTCAATGCGGGATTTCCTTTCGTCTTCGAGCGGGTTTTCATATATAGACGGCGAACGCGTGCCGTTTGTTCGCGGCGCGCGTCTGCCGGCACATAAATAAAGCGTAATTTATGTATCAGAAATACTCCTTGTCCAGCGTGCGCAGCGATATCGCCTCCGCGATGTGCTTTCGCGAGATGATCTCCGCCCCGTCGAGGTCGGCGACGGTCCGCGCGACGCGCAGAAGGCGGTCGCGGCCGCGGACGGAGAGCCCCATCCGCTCGTACGCGGCGCGCAGCGTCGCTTCCGCCGCGTCGTCAAGCCGGCACATCGACGGAAGCTGCCGCGGCTCGATGCGGGCGTTGCACCAGACGGCGTGGGCGTTTCTGCGGCGCGGCTCGCGCGCGTACAACTCCGCTCCCGATACCGCTCCCGGTTCGCGCGGCTGCTCATCGTCATGAGTATCCTCGGCTCCGTCCGATTGCGCGGCATCGCCGTTCGCGCACGAACCGGCCGTAAACGCATCGAAACGCGCGCGAGACATTTCGCGCGCGGCGGTGACGCGCTCGCGTATCGCCGCCGACGGCTCGGCCTCTTTTTTGTCCGACAGCTCGTCCCACGACAGCGCCGGAACCTCGATCTGTATATCGATGCGGTCGAGCAGGGGCCCGCTTATCTTGGCGAGATACGCCTTGCGCGACATCTCGGTGCATGTGCACTGCCGCGTCGGGTGGCCGAAGTAGCCGCAGCGGCACGGATTCATCGCGCAGACGATCATCAGCTCCGCCGGGAACGTCGCGCGGCCGGCCGTCCTCGACACGGTAAGGCAGCCGTCCTCGATCGGCTGGCGCAGCGACTCGGTGACGTTTTTCGCGAACTCGGGCAGCTCGTCGAGGAATAGCACGCCGTTGTGCGCGAGCGAAAGCTCGCCCGGCATCGGCACCGTGCCGCCGCCGACAAGCGCGGGCGCGCTCATCGTGTGGTGCGGCGAGCGGAACGGGCGCTCGCTCACAAGCGCGCCGCCTGTCTGCAGCAGCCCCGCGACGGAATGGACGCGCGTCGTCTCGAGCGCCTCCTCGAACGTCATCGGCGGCAATATGCCCGGCAGCCGCTTCGCGAGCATAGACTTGCCCGTTCCGGGCGGGCCGATCAGCAGTATGTTGTGCCCGCCTGCGGCGGCGATCTCGAGCGCGCGCTTGGCGCGCTCCTGCCCGCGAACGTCCGCGAAGTCGAGCGACGGCGCGGCGGCGGCATTGACGGCGAACGGCGCCGGCGTCACGCGCTCGCCGCCGCCGGAACGCAGCGCCGACGCGAGGTCGGAAAGCGAGGAGACGGCGAAAACGGTCACGCCCTCGACGATGGCGGCTTCGGCGCCGTTTTCGGCGGCGACGTATGCTTCGGTTATACCGGCGTCGCGCGCGGCCATGACCATCGGCAGCACGCCGCGCACGGGTCGAACCGCGCCGGAGAGCGACAGCTCGCCGATGAAAAGCCGTCCCGCGACGGATTCGGCGGGAACCTTCCCTCCCGCCGCAAGCACGGCGGCGGCGAGGCCGAGGTCGAGCGCGGAGCTGTCTTTTTTACGGTCGGCGGGCGCGAGGTTTACGGTCATGGCGCACTGGGGGAAGCCGATGCCGCAGTTGTCGCACGCGGCGCGCAGCCTGTCCTTCGCCTCGCGGACCGCGCCCTCGGCGAGCCCGATAAGGCGCAGGTCGTTAAGTCCGTCGACGCCGTCGCACTCGACCGTCACAACGTAGCCGTCGATGCCGAAAAGTCCCGCCGAATATGCCGTAGTCACCATGCCGGGTTACCGTTCCTCTCCGTTTGATTTAACGCATGCAGGGCTTCATACGGTGCGGGCCGGTACAGGGCACGGCACGGCGCACCTTCGTTTTTTACACAGACGCATTAGCAGGGGGTGGATAATTAAATCACAGTTTGCTTATGCGGGTATAAATGCCGTCGGCGGGCGCGGCCGTTTGCTAACGCGGCGCCGTCAGCGTCCGAGCAGCATCCGGTTCTTGAGCGTCCAGAGCGGCAGGCTCAGGTCAACATAATAGTTGTGCGGGTTCTCGAAGCGCGTGACCTCGTCCCACAGCGTCTCCTGTTCGGCCGCGCAGTACGCGCGCACATCGGAGAGCGGCGGGCAGTCGTAAACGAGCCTTCCGCCGGAAACGACCTGCACGAGCATCTCGCGCGCGCGGAAGTTCTCGAGCGTTTTGCGCTTCCATGTGTGCTCGGGGTCGAAGATCTCGAGCGGGCGCGTCTCATCCGGTGCGTCCTCGGAACGCAGGCAGATCAGGTCGGCTTCAGCCTTCCCCGTCTCGCGCGAGTAGAGGCGGTAGACGGTCTTGAAGTGCGGGTTCGTGATCTTCGCGGCGTTTTCGCTGATCTTTATCTTCGGAATGATGGCACCGTCCGGCTCCTCGACCGCGCACAGCTTGTATACGCCGTCGAAGACGGGTTCGGAGCGCGAGGTTATCATGCGCTCGCCGACGCCGAAGGCGTCGACCGCGGCGCCCTGGCGTATCAGGTCGCGGATGATATATTCGTCGAGCGAATTCGACGCGACGATCTTGCAGCTGTTCCAGCCGGCGGCGTCGAGCATGGCGCGCGCTTTCTTCGAAAGGTAGGTTATGTCGCCGGAGTCGAGACGTATCGCGCAGTTCGTTAAGCCCTTCGGCTTCAGCACCTCGTCGAACGCGGCGATCGCGTTCGGTACGCCCGAGCTCAAGACGTTATAAGTGTCGACGAGCAACGTCGGCGATTCCGGATAGAGCCGGCAGTAGGCGCGGAACGCGTCGAGCTCGGTCGGGAACATCTGCACCCACGAGTGTGCCATAGTGCCGCCGGCGGGCACGCCGAAGACGCGGTCGGACTCCGCGCAGGCGGTGCCAGCGCAGCCGCCGATGTACGCCGCGCGCGCGCCGAGCACGGCGGCGTCGGGGCCGTGGGCGCGGCGGGAGCCGAACTCGGTTACGGTGCGCCCGGACGCGGCGCGCACGACGCGGCTCGCCTTCGTCGCGACGAGCGACTGATGGTTGAACGTAAGCAGGATGAAGGTCTCGAGCAGCTGCGCTTCGATGATCGGAGCCCTGACGGTTATGACGGGCTCGCCGGGGAAGATGACCGTGCCCTCGGGCACGGCCCAGACGTCGCCCGTGAAGCGGAATGCGCGCAGATACGACAAAAACTCCTCGTCGAAGATACCTTTTCCGCGAAGGAATTCTATATCCTCGTCGTCGAAATGCAGGTTCGAGACATAGTCGAGTATCTGCTCGAGTCCGGCGGCAATCGCGTAGCCGCCGCCGTCCGGTATGCGGCGGAAGAACACGTCGAAGTACGCGGTCATGTGCGCCGCCTCCGGCGTGTGGAGGTAGCCGCGCGCCATCGTCAGCTCATAAAAATCGCACACAAGCGAATAGTGACGATCCGTCATATGTCAATGCGACCTTTCAAATGTATTGTAAAGCGCGGTCACGCCTTGATTAAACCCATGCCGCGCATGACCTCGAGCGACGCGTCGTAGCTTTTTTCGTCGAACGACGCCGTCAGGCGCGGGTCGACGTATACGTCGGCGTGCGGCAGCGCCGACAGCGCGATCACCGCGCAGGCGAGGACGCATATGCCCGAAACGAGTCCGCAGAGCTCCACCCTGTCATAGCCGCGGCTTTTGAGCAGCTCTCCGAGCTCGAGCGATCCGAACGCATTTTTGCGCACCTCGGTCGCGCCCGCTTCGGCGAGGGCGTCGGCTGTGTCGCCGTAGACGGCGAAGCCGGGCGTGCCCTCGACGCAGTGCGCCGTCGGAAGATAGCGGCCCTCGCGCGTAGACGCGTAGTCGGCGCCGTGCGTGTCGAGCGTATATATCACGTCCCAGCCGTCCGCAGCCGCGGTTCTCACGCGCGCGGCTATGCCGGCGTCGAGAGTTTCCGCCCCCGCGAAGCCGAGAGCGCCTGCGACAAAATCATACTGGTAGTCGACGACAACAAGTGCGTTTTTCATGGCAACCGTCACTCCGTGTTGATTTTTGCGGGTTAAATGTGTATAATAATATCGGCGTATAATCGCCGCCATATATTCATTATATTATACAATAATCCGACCGTCAATACAAGAGGTGCTTATCTGATGAGACACGGCTTCGTCCGTCTCGCCGCCTGCACGCCGCGCGTAGTTATAGGCGACCCGGCAACAAACGCAAAAAGCATCATCGAAATCATAAAGGAAGCGCGCGAGGCGAACGTGCTCGTATTTCCCGAGCTGTGCGTCACCGCGTACACCTGCGGCGACCTGTTCCAAAACGAAGCCCTGTACGCCGCGTCCGACGCGGCGCTTGCCGAGATTGCGTCCGCGACGGCGTCGTCGGGCACGCTCGTTTTCGTCGGAGCGCCCGTCAGAGCCGCGGGCAAGCTTTATAACTGCGCCGTCGCGATGGCGAACGGAAAAATCCTCGCCGCCATACCAAAGTCAAACATACCGAACTACCGCGAATTTTACGAGCTGCGGTGGTTTACCCCCGCCCCCGACAAAATGCGGACCGCGAAGGTGGGCGGAACCGAAGTTCCGTTCGGCGTCGACATTTTGATCCGCTGCGCGGAGATGCCGCTGCTTTGCGTCGGCGCGGAGGTGTGCGAGGACATATGGGTGCCGTCGCCGCCGTCCAACCGGCACTGCGCGGCCGGCGCCACCATTATAGCGAACCTCAGCGCGTCCAACCAGTCCGTCGGCAAGGAGGACTACCGCCGGATGCTCGTGCTGTCGCGCTCCGCCGCCACCATATCGGCATATATATACGCGGACTGCGGCGACGGCGAAAGCTCGACCGATCTTGTGTTCTCCGGCCACGACATCATCGGCGACAACGGCCGCGTCGCCGCAGAGCGCGCGCCGTTCTCGCCCGCCTCGGATAGAATCATCTACGCGACGGTCGACCTCAGCCATTACGAAGGCGACCGCCGCGCGATGAACACGTATAAATGCGGCAGCGACGACGGCTACACCATAATCGAGTACTCGTGCCCGCTGCGCGAGACAAAGCTGCCCGATATCGAGCAGCTGCCGTTTGTTCCGAGCGACGAGAGGACGAAGGCGCGCCGATGCGCGTCAATCCTCGACATACAATCGCACGGGCTGGCGCAGCGCATATCGGCTTCGCGCTCGCGCGGAGCCGTCGTCAACGTCTCCGGCGGGCTTGACTCGACACTCGCGCTGCTCGTGACCGTACGCGCGACAGACCTGCTCGGCATGCCGCGCACGGCGACGACAGCGCTGTCGATGCCCTGCTTCGGCACGACGTCCCGCACGAAATCGAACGCGCAGAAGCTGTGCGAACGCCTCGGAGTCGCGCTGCGCACGATACCGATAGCGGAGGCGGTCAACCTGCACTTCCGCGATATCGGCCACGACCCGTCAAAGCGCGACGTCGTTTACGAAAACGCGCAGGCGAGAGAGCGGACGCAGATAGGGTTCGACATCGCAAACGCGAACGGTGCGCTGCTCGTCGGCACCGGCGACCTGTCCGAGCTTGCGCTCGGCTGGGCGACGTATTCGGGCGACCAGATGTCGAGCTACGGCGTCAACGCCGGCGTGCCGAAGACGCTCGTGCGCCACGTCGTCGCCTACTGCGCCGACGAGGCGGAGCGCGGCGGCGACGCCGAGCTTGCGGCGGTGCTCCGCGACATTCTGGCGACGCCGGTGTCGCCGGAGCTGCTCCCGCCCGACATAACCGACACGGGCGAAAGCATCGCGCAGCGGACGGAGGAGCTCGTCGGCCCGTACGAGCTGCACGACTTCTTCCTGTGGCACACGCTGCGCTACAGCAGCGCGCCGGAGAAGATACTGCGGCTCGCGCGCAGCGCTTTCGCGGGCGTGTATGACGACGAAGTGATCGAGGGCTGGCTGCGCGTCTTCATCCGCCGGTTCTACACGCAGCAGTTCAAGCGTTCGTGCATGCCCGACGGGCCGAAGGTCGGTTCCGTCAACCTTTCGCCGCGCGGCGACTGGCGCATGCCGAGCGACGCCGCGGTGCTGAGCGATCCGGGCTTCTGAATCGAAGACAGCGACGCGTAATCGGCATAACGACGCGGCGGCTGTAACTGCTGCGGCATGATTATGCTGCGGCATGAATCTTTAAGACTGCCGCTGCTGCGACTGTGTTAACGGTGTCATGACGCTTGACGGTTACGCTCACGGCGGCCGCCGCACGTCGAAAAGACAACCTCTGCCGACATCGGCAATCTTTACGGGAGGTACGGTAAATTGCCGTATAACAGGGAGGTATACCGCGCCGTCAAGGAGCGGTTCGAGGAAAAGCGCGCACGCGCGCTCTCCGAAGCGGAAAGCCGGCGCGCGCTCATACACGAGCGCATTCCGGCGACGGTGCCGATCGACCGCGCGCTGTCGATGACCGCGTCGCGCGTGCTCGCCGCCGCGAAGGAGGGCAAGGACGGGCTCGACGAACGGCTGGAGGCGCTCCGCTCCGACGTCGGCGACCTGCACAAAAAGCGAGAGGAGCTTCTCGCCGCCGCGGGTTACCCGCCCGATTTCGACCGCCCGCATTTCGAATGCGCGCTCTGCGGCGACACCGGCCTCGACGGCGTCAAGCAGTGCGTCTGCTTCCGCCGGGCGATGGCCGAGGCGGCGATCGACGCGTCCGGCATGGGCCGCCTGATGCGCACGCAGTCCTTCGACAACTTTATTACGGACCTGCCCGGCTCGACGCCAGAGAACCGCGACCGTCTTCGCCGCAACCTCGAGGCCGTCCGCGCGTTCGCGGACGCGTTCTCGACAGATCCGGCTTCGTCCGCGTGCGGCGCGAACCTTCTGATGGTCGGCGCGACGGGACTCGGCAAAACGCATCTGACGTCGGCGGCGGCGCGCGCCGTTATCGAGCGCGGGAACGACGTTCTGTACGTCAGCGCGTCGGGTCTGCTCGCGCCGTTCGAGGAGGAGCGGTTCGGCACGCGCCGCGAGAGCGGCGACGGCGTCACCACGGACCGCGTTTTCGGCTGCGACCTCCTCGTGATCGACGATCTCGGCACGGAGGTGACGAACCAGTTCTCGCTGTCCGTGCTGTATAACGTCGTCAACACGCGGCTGATCGGCGCGAAATCCATGATCGTCAACACGAATCTCACCTCTGAGGAGCTGCGGCGCAGATACGGCGACCGCATAGCGAGCCGGTTCTTCGGTGAGTTCAAGGTGCTGCTCTTCACCGGCACGGACGCGCGCCGGCTCGGACTGCAGAAGTAACAAATTACATAAAAAAAGTCCCGCCGGCGCGTCAGCGTTCGGCGGGATTTGTATTGTTTTCGTTGTTTTCTTTGATCTTATGCACGAGAAGCGAGACTAACACTATTAAGACCGTCGCTGCCGCGCTTATGATAAACGCGGGCGAGGTCGGGTCGGTGATCGTAGCGCCGACGCACGTTATGGCAATCATGCTCGGCACGCTCCCTGCGAGGCTCCCGGCGATGTAGCGCGGAAAGTCGGCTTTGACCGCGCCGAACATCAGCGAGACGAGGTCGGCGGGCAGCACGCTGACGATGCGCAGCATGTAGCATGCGAAAAACGTGTTGCCCTCCGTCAGCTTACCCGACTTGCCGCGCCGGTCGAAAAACGCGACGATGTGCGAGACCAGCTCCGGCCCCGATACGCGCCCGACCGCATACGGCACGGCGAGCGTAACGGCGAGCCCGAAAAGGTTCACTATCAGCGCGGCCCACAGCGGGTAGCAGTTGCCGACGAATATATACACCGCGACGATCGGGAAGAAAACGGACAGCGACTTCACGGCATAGAAGACGAGTATAAACGCCGTAGACAGCAGATAATCGTCTGGGGTGTACGACAAAATCTCGTCGACCGACATGCCTATGACGAAGATGACGTAGGCCGATGCCGCCGTCAGCAGAGCGACGAGCACGAGCGGCAGAGCGCGCAGCAGCGCGACCCGGCGCGGGCAGCCCTCTCCGTTTTTATTATTCCGTTTCATGCCCGCGTCACCCCTTCAAGTCATATGAGCGCCGTCTCTTTTATATTCGGCGCCCGCTCCGGCGTCGTCGGATCTCGCCTAAACGTTCATTATAACCGGCAGTATCATCGGCTTGCGCTTCGTCTTCGAGTAGAGGTACTTCGAGAGCGTGTCGCGGACGGTGGTTTTCATCTCCGTCCACTCGGTCATGCTCTCCTCGAGGCACTCGTCCAGCGATTTACGCGCAAGTGTTTTTATCTCCTCAAGAAGCTGCTCGGATTCGCGCACGTACACGAAGCCGCGCGATATGATATCCGGACCGGATATTATCGAGCCTTCGTCGGTGTCCACCGTCGCGACGACGACGATCAGACCGTCCTGCGCGAGATGGCGGCGGTCGCGCAGCACGATGTTGCCGACGTCGCCGACGCCGTAGCCGTCGACGAGCACGCGGCCGCTCGGTATCGTGCCGTTGAACTGCGCGCTCTCGCCGTCAAGCTCGAGCACCTGCCCTATTTCGGCGACGAAGACGTTTTCGGGCGGCGTGCCCATGAACTCGGCCAGCTCCTTATGCTGCATCAGATGGCGGTACTCGCCGTGTATCGGCATGACATATTTCGGATGGCACAGCGCGTGGAAGAATTTGATCTCCTCCTTGCAGGCGTGGCCGGAGACGTGCACTTCGAGCGACGAGTCGTGGTAGACGTTGACGCCGCGGCGGTACATCTCGTTTATGATCTTGCCGACGAGCTTCTCGTTGCCCGGGATCGCTGTCGCGCTGATGACGACGAGGTCGTTCGAGTCGAGCGTCACCTGGTTGTGGTCGGAGAACGCCATGCGGTACAGCGCCGACATCGGCTCGCCCTGCGAGCCTGTCGTGATGATCGTCAGCTTGTCGGGCGTGTAGCGGCCGATGTCCTTGATGTCGACGAGCAGCCCATCCGGCATTTTCATATAGCCGAGGCGGACGGCGGCGCCGACGACATTCTGCATCGAGCGGCCCGTTATCGCAACCTTGCGCCCGTGGCGCTCTGACGCGTCTATGATCTGCTGCACGCGGTGGACGTTCGACGAGAACGTCGCGATTATTATACGCTTGTCGGTGTGCTGCATGAAGATGGATTCGAGCGACGCGCCGACCTTTTTCTCCGACGGCGTGTAGCCGGGGCGCTCGACNNTCGATCGGCGACACGTCGAGCTTGAAATCGCCGGAGTGCATGACGACGCCGACCGGCGTCGTGACGGCGATGCAGCAGGCGTCGGCGATCGAGTGGTTGACGCGGATGAATTCCGCCTTGAAGCAGCCGAGCTCGACTATGTCGCCGGCCTTGACCGTGATCAGCTTCGTCGACTTCAGCAGATTCGCCTCGGCGAGCTTGTTTTCGAGGATGCCGAGCGTCAGGCGCGTGCCGTAAACCGGCACCTTCAGCGTGCGAAGCACGTAAGGCAGCGCCCCGATGTGGTCCTCATGGCCGTGCGTCAGCAGGATGCCGCGGACGCGCGACGCGTTCTTTTCAAGATAGCTGACGTCCGGTATGACGAGGTCGACGCCGAGCATGTCTTCGTCCGGGAAGCCGAGCCCGCAGTCGATCACGATTATGTCGTCGCCGTACTCGAGCATGGCTATGTTCTTGCCGATCTCGTTTAAACCGCCGAGCATGCATACCTTCAGCTTCGTCGTATTTGTTACGTTATTATTTTTCTTTGCCACAGAATGTGTCCTTTCATATATCTCCCGATTAAGTAAATCTTCCGCGCCGCCAAAAAAGGGCGCGCTACACCAATCCCTGCCGCCGTCCCTACATCGGACGGTTACGGGGCGCAAAAACAAAAGCGCAAAAGCGCGCAAAAAGCCTGACGCCGTCTTTGGGGACGCATAGGCGGGCCGTCCCTAAAAAACATGCGGCGTCGATTATTCACGTATTCAGACAGCGCGGCATCTGATCCGGTCATGCTGCGGATATGCCGGCGTGTCTCCGATCAGACGGCGAAACGGTCGCCGTCCGGCAGTTCGTCAAATAACCTAAAGGTTATTATACCACAAATTTCTCGATCAGTCAATACAAGATATATCCGCTGTTTTATCGGCGGCCAAATATAATAATGCGTCGCCGAAAACGGCGCTCGGCAGCTTTTATATAGCGAGGACGATTATAACGGCGCAGATCGCGCACACCGCGACGCCGGCGGCAAAAGCCGCGAGCGCGAGCACGCGGCTCGACATGCGGCGGCGCACAGGATTCGCGAGATAAGCGGACACGAGGTTGTCGTCCACAATGCGCGAAGCTTCGCGCACCATGTCGCCGTCGGACGCGCCGGCGCGCGCGCTGACGACAAAATACGCCTCATCAAAATAAGCGCTGCCTGTGTTTTTGATGTGTATTACTCTTTTCGAGCAGCCCCGCAGCATAAAAAGAATCATCCCTCCGCACGACACGATTACGGTTACGCGGCTGCTAACGCAAAACCGCGTCCGATACCAGATTTTAGACGTGCGGCGCGCATTTTATACACCCTGCGGGAAAAAAGCGCGGCAGACGGCGCAGGAAACGTATATGCACACGAGCATGACGACGACGCATACCGGAAGCGTGTGCCGCGTCGTCCTGCGCGGCGCGGCCGAGAAGTATACGGATACTACGTATAGCAGCGTATCCGACGAGCCCATGATCACCGACGCGCACAGCCCCGGCAGGCTGTCCGCGCCGACCCGCCCGATTAAGTCGAGGTATGCCGCGCCAGATGCCCCTCCCGATACGGGGCGCGTCAAAAGCAGCGGCAGAAGTTCCGTCGGGACGCCGGTGGCGTCGCCGACCGGCTTCAGCACATCCGCGAGCAGCTTGTCGGCGCCGGACGCCGACAGCATCGACAGAGCTACCGTCAGCGCGAGCAGCGTCGGCAGCAGGTTGACGGAGTTTTTAAGGCCGTCTCGCGCGCCCGCGACGAAGACGTCGAAGTAGTTCTTCTTTTTCGACAGCATCGCGGCGCCCGCGGCCGTCACCGCGAGCGGGATCAGAAGCGACGCCAGCGTCTCGGGCGTCACGGCGTTATCACTCCTGCGCGGGCGCGGACAACACGGCCCCGCTTCTCGGGCGCTCTGAAACGGTTCAGAAGGCGGCAAAGCACGACGGCGAGCAGCGCGCAGACGGACGAACAGATCCAGACCGGCGCGACGATCGCATAAGGCGCGGCGGAGCCGGCCGCGCGACGCATCGCGATCAGGTTCACCGGCAAAAGCGATATCGACGACGCGCCGAGCGCGGTGAACGTAACCATGTCGTCCGTGGCGGCGCATTTCGGCGCGTTTGATTTAACGGTTCCTCTTGCAAGCTTATCCGGCGCCTGTTTTTTATTTGCAACGGTCTCTTCCCGTAAACCTGCCGTTTTATCCGGCGACTTCATAACATGCGCGCCGGATTTGTCCCGCCGGCTTACCGCGCCGTACTGCGCTTTTATATTATTTTCGCCGGATGCCCGACTTATTATGTATCCGCTCGTCGTATTCGCGTCATCGTCTCCGGCCGGAGCCGGTTCCTCGCTGTCCATAGCCTGCATCGCGGCGAGCGCGAGCGGCGTCGCGGCATTGCCGAGTCCGAGCAGGTTCGCGCATACGGCCGCCGTTATCGCGTTTGCCGCGCGCGATTCGGGGCGCGAAAACGTCTTCGGGAATACGAAGCGCAGCACCGGACGCAGAAGCTTCGCCAGAGCTCCCGTCGCTCCCGCCTCCTCGGCGACGCGCGAAACCGCGCCCCAAAGGCACATCATGCCGGCGAGGCTGATCGTCAGGTTGACGGCCTTCTGCGCTCCGTCGAGCACGGCGTCTCCGAGCATCGCCAAATTGCCGGTTACGGCCGCGCACACGATCGATATGGCGCAGATTATAAAAAAACACTTGCCGAGCGTATCAGATTCCCCCATCCGTCATAAGTTTTCGACATTTTGTGACAATTTACAACCTTTTATCGATACAGCAGCTTACAATATGTTTGATTTTAAAGAAATGCATTTTTATATAGACATTTTTACCAGTTTATGTTATTATATCACAGTTTGAAAAAATACTTAATTTAACAAACAAATATGTCGTATTTAGGAGATTTTTACCGCTAAAAATGAAAGCTATCAGATTCATCAGACGAGTCGACGAACTCGGACGCATCGTGTTGCCCGCGGATATAAGGAAGCAGTTTTCGCTTGATTCGCATGACGCCCTCGAAATCCTCATCGAAGACAACAACCTTGTTCTCCGCAAATACCAGCCCTGCTGCGTTTTCTGCGACAGCTCGGAGGACGTCTTCGAGTACCACGGCAAAACCGTCTGCCGCAAGTGCGCGAAGGAAATGGCCAACCAGTAAAAATACCAAGCAATAAATATGACGCGCGTCGCTGCTTTATGACGCGCGTCGTTTTATTATAAGGCGGCGGGCGTATATTTATGCACCAACCGCCTTTAATTATTTGTCAAGTGGTTTTTTGGATTTTTCTGAAGTTCTATGGCACTCAAACGCGACATACGCCGAATTCTGCGATTGCCGAGAGTGTTTTCCACAGCATTCCACCGTTTTTTGTTGAAAATCCGCCCATGCAAAAAGGGTTTTGCACAGTTTCCACATGTTTTTCCACAATCGGAGATAACTTTTACACCCCTTTTGGCATTTTTAACACTGCATTTGACTAATTCATTTAATTGTACAAGCTGCACATAATCGGTTTATAACTAAACTATATCATTAAAATTTACGCATAATTGTATATTCATAACAATACAGTCAAACTCTGGAAAGACCCCCGCGCACAAGCTCCGCTATGGCGCGCGGCGACAGCCCGAACTTTTCGTACAGACCTTCAACGCTGTCCTGCGGCGGATACGGGTCGTCCACAGCGGCGACGATCACCCTGAACCGCGCGCCCGACTGTGCCGCGGCCGCCGCGAACGCTTCTCCGACGCCGCCCGAGCGCACGCCTTCTTCGACGAATACGGCGATTTTTGCGTCCGCCGCTTCGTTTATCAGCTCCGCGGCGGGAAGCGGGCATATGCGGTCGATGCGCACGACCGAAACGGCTATCCCCTCCCCTTCGAGCATCCGCGCCGCCGCGTCGGCGTTCGCGCTGACGCGCCCGTAGGTGCATATCATCGCCGCGGCGCCTTTTCTTCGCCTCACCGAAAACGTATGCGAAGCGGACGGCGCATATTCGTCCCGCGGGTAAATTTTTTCGCTGCCCTTCGGGTAGCGGACGACGGTAAGGCCGTGGCGACCGAGGCCGTCGTCGAGCGACGCTCGCAGTGATTCGTACGAATCGGGCGACCATATCACGACGCCGGGCAGGCGCGAAAAGAGAGCGACGTCGAAAAGGCCCTGATGCGAACGGCCGTCGCCGGGCACGAAGCCAGCGCGGTCGAGCGCGAGCAGCAGCGGCGCGCCCTGCATGACGACGTCGTGGCCGAGCTGATCGAATATGCGCTGCGCGAACGTCGAGTACAGCGCAAGGACGACGCGTGCGCCGCCGCCGTCGGCCAGCGCGAGAGACATCGCGCCAGAAAAGGCGGCGGCGTGCTCCTCCGCGATGCCGACGTCGCAGAACCTGTCGGGATACAGACGCGCGAAGCGCGTCAGACCGGTGCCGTCCGCCATCGCGGCCGTCACGGCTCTGAGCGTCGGGTACGCCGCGCCCGCCTCCGCCATGTAGTCGCCGAACGCGCTCGAAAAGTCGGCGTGTCCGGCTGTATCGTCCGTATGCCTTGGAGAGGCATCTCCGTCTATGCTGAGCGGCTTTTCCTGTGCGCGCTTTTTTGGGCTGACGGAGTGGTATTTCTCCGGCTCCGTTTCCGCAGGCGGATAGCCGCGCCCTTTTTTCGTCACGATATGCACGACGCATGACCGTTCGCACTCCCGCGCCTGCCTGAACACGCCTTCGAGCCGCGCGATGTCGTGGCCGTCGACGGGGCCGAGATAGTCGAGCCCCATGCACTCGAACAGGTTCTCGCCGATGAGGACGCGTTTCATGAACTCCTTCACGCTGCGCGCAAAACCCACGCCGCCGCTCGGCAGCGCGCGCTTCAGCGTACGCTTGAAGTTGAAGTACGCGCCGCTCGTCGTTATGCGCCACAGATAGCGCGGCAGGGCGCCTATCGTCTTCGATATCGCCATGCCGTTGTCGTTTAGGACGATGACGATCGGCGCGGGCGAGGTCGCGGCGTTGTTGAGCGCCTCCCACACCATTCCGTTGGCGAGCGCCCCGTCGCCGACGACGGCGACCGCACGCGGCGCGTCGGAGGCGGCGCCGTATATGGCGGCGAAGCCGAGCGCGGCCGACACCGCCGAACCCGAGTGGCCGGCATAGAGCGCATCGGCTGTGCTCTCGGTGCGGTCGGTAAATCCGGATACGCCCCCGGCGAGGCGAAGCGTTGCGAAATCGTCGGCACGTCCGGTCAAGAGCTTATGCGCGTAGCACTGATGGCCGGTGTCGAATACGATGCGGTCGCGGTTTGCGTCAAAGACGCGCTCGAGCGCGATCGTCGCCTCGACCAGCCCGAGATTCGACGCGAGGTGCCCTCCGTTTTCCAGCGTTGCTTCTATTATCTTTTCCCGCAGCGTCGATGCGAGCGCCTTCAGCTCGGGCTGTCCGAGCGACAGCAGCTCAGAGCGAGTCTCGGGAATCTGTCCGGTCATTTATGTGCCTCCGAATTTTATTACAATAATTATATTATACCTTTTAAGCGGTTGTCAACCGACGCACTTGCAATCGGCGCGGTCAGACGTTATAATATAGTCGACAGTTTAACGGGGGACGGACGGATTTTGAAGAAATTTACAGCGGCGCTGACCGCCGCGATCGTGCTCGCGCTCGCAGCGATGTTTGTTATATTGCCCGCGCATGTGTCGGCCGACGCCGGCAATTTCGCGGGAGGAGCCGACTACGGCGGAGGCGGCGGTTACGACGGCGGTTATGACGGCGGCTACGCCGGAGGATTTTATTACAGCGACGACGGTTACGACAGCGATGAAGACATCACGGTATTTGATGCGTTCGTCATACTGGCGGTGATCATAATCGTCTTTATAGTAATCGGTCTGATAAAGAAAACCGGACGGGCAAAACCCGCGGGCGCGAAACCGACGGAGCAGTCCGCGCTGCGCCCGATGTCGGATTTCGCAGCGCTCGACCCCGAGTTTTCGGAGGAGGCCTTCCGCGAGCATATATCGAATCTGTACGTGCGGATGCAGAACGCGTGGACAGCGAAGGATTTCGAGCCGATGCGCCCGTATATGACCGACGCGCTTTACACCCAGTTCGACAGGCAGCTCGACGAATACAGAAAGAACCGGCGCACGAACCGCGTCGACAACATCGCGGTTCTCGACGTGTCGCTTTCCGGCTTCTCGCAGGACGGCAAAAACGATCGCATCGCCGCGCGCGTGCGCACGCGCATAAACGACTATGTCACCGACGACGAAAGCGGAGACATCGTGTCCGGTTCGGCGACGGCCAGCAAATTCATGGAGTACGAGTGGACGCTTATCCGCCGCACCGGCGTCACAACCGCGAAGGGCAAAAACGTCGAAACCGTCAACTGCCCGAACTGCGGCGCACCGCTCAACATCAACGCGACGGCGAAGTGCGAATACTGCGGCTCTGTCGTCACCGTTGGCGAATACAACTGGGTGATAACGCAGATAAAGGGCATTTCGCAGGAGACGCGCTGATATAAGAACACAAAAAGGGCTTCGCACGGCGGCGAAGCCCTTTTTGATATTATCAATATTAACCCGCGCTTTTTGCTTTGCGTGCCGCGCGCAGCGCGGCGTATTGCGAATATTCCGGCTGAACCGGGTCTCCGCCCTCGCGCTCGCGGCGTCGCGCCGCGATTTCGAACGAAGTGTACTCCGGCAGCGCGCCTTCGATCTCGGCCGCCTCGATTAGCGAATACGATATGTAGTCGGGAAAATGCTTCTTTATGAGGAACAGGTATTCGACGTCGAGCTCGCCGTCAATCACCTTCTCGAAGATCGTGTCGAGCGATTTATACGGCAGAAACGGCATGAAGCGGTCGAGCAGTTCGAGATCGAGCTTCGTGAAGTCTGCTGTCTTTACGACGCGCTCGAAGTCCTTGCTGGATAGAAACTCCTGCATGCGGATAAGATACGAAATGTCAACTCCGTGGCGCTCGAAGCCGGCGGCGATCACGGACAAGACCGACGCCTTGAGGTACGGCGCGCACGATACCACGCCGTCGGCGGATATCTCGCCGCGCGCGAGCATATCTGCGATCTCCTCCGGCGTGCGGTTCGCGACGCGGCTTATCACCGCGACCTCGTCCTCCGTCAGCTCCGCCGCGCGGACGAGCGTGTCGAGGTCTACGTTGAACACGCGCGTCAGCGACAGCAGGATGTCGGGGTTCGGATATGTCGCGCCGCACTCCCAGTTCGAGACGGCCTGCCGCGTTACTCCGACCGCGTCCGCCAGCTCCGATTGCGTCAGATCCGCTTCCTTGCGTTTTTCAGATATGTACTGCCCGAATTTCTTAAGGTTGAACAATGTCCGCGTCCCTCCCGTGTTTTCTACGGCTTTATGATAGCACGCGGAAAGCGCGTTTGTAAAGCCACGCTCGCTTGCGCGGCGGAGAGGTCGGCCGGCGGGGCAACCGCGGCGCGCATACGCGTACAATAAGCGCATGCATGACTAAAAGCGTATTGTGTTCAACTGTCAGCCGTCCGACCGCGCCGGCCGGGCATATCCGTCAGCCTTCCGTATAACCGAACTGCTCGTCGAGCCATGCGGTGCGCTTCGAGATCCAGTCTTTGAGGTACTCGACCTCCTCCTCGTATGTGTAAAGCGACTTTCTGCCGCGCAGGCCCGACTCGCGCAGCGCCGTCGGCCACTCCTTAAAGTTCGCGTCGATCGACTCGCCGTGCTCCGCGACGAAAGCGTCGATGCGCTCTGTGATCGCGCTTATGACGCCGCCGTCGCGCAGCTCGCGCCAGCGTTCGGCGACGAGCGACGCAAACGTCTCGTCGCGGAACAGTATATCGTACCATGTCGCGTCGCGGATATACCAGCCCACGGGGTTGATGCATGTCGCGACCTCCTGGTTGCCCATGCAGGTGTCGAAGTCCCAGACCGGGCCGAGCGCGAGTCTGCCGTCGTTGTCGATATAGCCGTACACGCTCGTCACGAAAATGCTGTCGTAGTTCTTCACGAATTCGCTGACGATGTACCAGTTGATGAAAGCATCGACATCTATCGCGTCCTTATAATACTCGTAGCCTTTGCGCATGGCGCTCTCGGCCTTGTTCACGATCGTGTTGAGCCGCTCCGTCGCGGCTTTGATGTCTTCATCCGTATGCTCGAGGTCGACCTCGGGTTCGACCAGCATCATGTGCACGCCTTCGCGCGATGTGAGGTGTGTCAGCGCTTCGGAGTGGCGGTACTTCATCTCAATCTCGAAGAGCATCGCGCCTGCCGCCGTGTCGATATTGACGCGGTTTTCGTGCACCTGAACCTTCTCGGTCAGAAGATACAGCCCCTCGTATTCGCCGTTGACGTACAGGTTGACGGGAGCGCACTCCGATGTGTACGCCATGCCCGCGTCGAGCGCGAACGACAGCGTCAGGTAGTTGCGCAGCAGCGTCTTATCCGAGTAGTTGGCGATCAGCGTCCACTTTTTCGCCCAGCCGAGCCCGCACAGATTCACCTTTTCGTCGAACTTGAAATTATACGGCTTTTTCGGCAGGCTCCAAGAGTAATTTCCTCGGCCTTTTATAAAACCGGCTTTTTCCGTAACGTCGTCCATAAGGTCCAGACCGTCGAGCGCGATCGTCGCGCGCGTCCACTCGTCCTTATTCACGCTCGACAGCCGCGTGCCGCTGTCTAGCGTGATATACAGCGCCGGAAGGTCGGACGGCGCGTTTTCGTCCCGGTCGATATCGACGACATCATACGGAGGATTTGTCTCCTGTGTAAACACGCGGCGCAGCACAGCCTTCTCGGGCGGCGTAAACGTCACGGTGCCGCTGTCGGCGGATAAACACGAGATGAAAAATTCCGCCGCGGCCGCGTAATTGCGCTGGCTGCCCGCGAGTACCGTTATAGTGCCGTCGTCGAAGACGTGTATGCCGTATTCGTCCTCCGCGAGACCTTCGCCGGCGGCCGCAGCATAAACGGTGCCGTCGTCACCGGTGTAGACGCAGTCGCCGACGATTATGTATTTCGTCCCCTCAGGGATCGACATGTATTGATAGTCGATGTCGTTTGTCACGCGGACGCGGGTTCGCTCCGGCAGGGCGTCGAGCAGATATTTATGGATCGCGACCGCGGCATCCGTCTCCTCGCGCGTCGCGATCTCCTTCCGCATGACGGCATAGTAAATCTCGCCGTCCGACGCCAAAACAACGGGCTGTGTGTCCTCAGCCGCAGCGGGTTTATTGCTGTCCGAGCACGAGGCAAGCGACGCGATCGAAAGTAATAACAAAAAAAGCAAAAATAGTCTTTTCATATAAACCGCATCTCTCCCCCGCAATCACGGCAGTAATTCATAACAACTATTTACAATTATTATACAACAATTATACCATCATCGGAAAGCAAGTCAAGTTTATCTTGAAATACGTCAATATAACGTCTATAATCTCTTTATATGATATTATATATCGACTTTGATGGAGTTGCATACAATGAACTTTACTGTGCATATACATGACGAAAACGGCCTGCGCGACGTCGTCGTGCCCGCCGGCACGAGACTGATCGACGCCATCGGCACCATAGACGCGCCCTGCGGCGGCAACGGCACGTGCGGAAAATGCCGCGTCATCGCGTCGGGCGCGCTGTCTGCGCCGGACGAAGCCGAGAGGGCGCTTCTCGGCGGCGACATTGCGCGCGGCATCCGTCTCGCCTGCATCGCAAGGGTCGAGGGCGAAGCGTCGGCGAGCGTCGTCGCGCGCGGCAGAGCCGACATAGAGATGGCCGCCGCAGCCTCCGGCTTCGCTTTTTCTCCCGTCGCGCGCGCGGTTAAGCTGACGCTGTCCGCCCCGACGCTCGAAGATCCTCTGCCCGCCGACCGCAATATCTCTGCCGCGCTCGCCGCATCCGGCATATGCGGCGCGGCGGTTTCGCCGAAAGCTGCCGCCGAAGCCGCTGCGCTTATACGAGCCGGTACGCTCGATGCGTACGCCTTGCTGTACGGCGAAAAGATCGTGCTGCGCGTCACCGCGGACGAGCCGCGCGTGCTCGGCGCGGCCGTCGACATCGGCACGACGACCGTCGCCGTCAGCCTTGTCGACCTCTCCGACAGCGCGAAGCTCGCCGAGGAGGGCTTCGAGAATCCGCAGCGCAGGGCCGGCGCCGACGTCATATCGCGCATCGAATACGCGGCGCGCCACGGTGCGGCCGCGCTCGCCGACATGATAATTCCCGCCGTGTGCGATGCGATAGCGCGCCTGTGCGTCAAAGCCGGCGCGTCGGCAGACGACGTCGCAGCCGTCGCCGTCGCGGGCAATACGGTCATGGAGCACCTGTTCGCGGGGCTCGACCCCGCGTCTATAGCTGCGGCTCCCTTCCCCGCCGTGACGCTGTTCGGCTCAGACAGCACCGCGCGTTCTCTCGGCATGACGGCGCTGCGCCCTGACACGCCCGTGTTTTTGGCGCCGTGCGTCGCCTCGTATGTCGGCGGCGACATAACGTCCGGAGCCGCCGCGGCCGGTCTTCGCGGAGCCGAAGGTACGATACTCTACATAGACATCGGCACGAACGGCGAGATGGGGCTGCTGCGCGGAGGGCGCTTCACCTTCGCGGCGACAGCGGCCGGCCCCGCCTTCGAAGGCGCGCACATCGCACAGGGCATGAGCGCGCTTGACGGCGCGGTACGCGCAGTCAGAGCAACGCCGGACGGCTTCGAGCTGACGACCGTCGCGGGAGCGCCGCCGCGGGGGCTGTGCGGCAGCGGCATCATCGACGCGACGGCCGCGCTGCTCGACGCGGGGCTGCTCGACGAGACCGGCGTCCTCGCGGACGCGGACGAGGCTCCGCCCGCCTACGCCGACTTCGCGGACGAGGACGGCGAACGCGTCTGGCTCGACCGCTCACACACCGTTTACCTGTGCGGCAAGGACATCCGCGAGGTGCAGCTTGCGAAATCCGCCGTCAGCGCCGGAATAGCGACGCTGCTCGACAACGCCGGAGCGGCCGTCGGGGACATCGACCGCGTCGTGCTCGCGGGCGGGTTCGGCTCCAACATCAACAGCGCATCGGCGTGTAGGATCGGGCTGATTCCGCCGGAGCTTTCAGGCCGCGTTACGGCGGTCGGCAACACAGCAGCCGCCGGCATGATCGCATGGCTCCTGTCCGCCGACGCGCGCGCGGATATCGCCGGCATCGCCGCGGAAAGCGACTATCTTGAGCTTTCGGGAAGCCCCGTTTTCATGGAGGAGTTCGTCGACAGGATGATGTTCTGACCCGCGACTGTCAACAGAATGACATTTTATACGCAATTACAGAAAGGCATAATACATGGCCGGTAAAATTATACGCATACGCAGCGCGAACGCCGATTTTCAGCGGCTCGAGGTGCTGCGCTCTAACCGCAACAAGCGTCACCGGTGCGGCGAGTTTCTCGTCGAAGGCGTGCGCAACCTTAACGAAGCCACCAAAAACGGCTGGAAATTCACGGCGCTGATCTACGCCGAAGGCGTCCCGCTCTCCGACTGGGCGAAATCGTTTATTAAGTCGCACGGCGATGCGGACTCGCTCGTTCTGTCGCCGGAGCTGATGCGGTCGCTGTCCGGCAAGACCGACACGAGCGAGCTGATGGCGACGATCCACATGCGTACGACGGCGCCATCGGAAATTAAGTTGAGCGAGCGCCCGCTGCTGATGCTGTTCGACAGGCCGTCCAACCGCGGCAACCTCGGCTCGGTTCTGCGCTCGTGCGACGGATTCGGTGCGGACGGGCTGATCGTCACCGGACACAGCGTCGACTTATACGACCCGGAGGTCGTCACCGCGTCGATGGGGTCGTTTTTCAACGTCCCGTTCGCGCGCGTCGACGAAGCGGCCGCGCTCGACGCGATGATCGCTGACATGAGGGCGAAGTACGACGGCTTCACCGTCGTCGGCACAACGGCGCACAACGCCGTTGTGCTCGACGAAGTCGATTTTACCGCACCGACGCTGCTCATACTCGGCAACGAGACCGAGGGCATGTCGCGCCACTGCTACGATATGTGCGACACGCTCGCGACGATACCGATGGCGCCGTCCTCCTGCGCTTCGTCGTTTAACGCGGCGTGCGCCGCGACCGTCATGCTGTACGAGTGCGCGCGCCAGCGGCGCTTCGCCGGCAGAAAGTGAGCGAAAAGTAAAGGCAGTACGGCGATTGACCGTACTGCCTTTTATTTTATATGAAGGTGGAAACACCCTAACCGCAATTACTCTCTGAACTGCGATTTATAAAGTTCGGCGTAGATACCGCCGGCGGCGAGCAGCGCCTCATGGTCGCCGCGCTCAGCGATGCCGTCGTCGGTGATGACGATTATCTCGTCGGCGTTCTTGATCGTCGACAGGCGGTGCGCGACGACGATGACGGTTCTGCCCTTCGAGAGCTCGGCGAGCGACTGCTGTATCAGAAGCTCCGTCGCGTTGTCGAGCGCGCTCGTCGCCTCGTCGAGGATGAGTATCGGCGGGTTCTTGAGGAATACTCTCGCGATCGAGACGCGCTGCTTCTGACCGCCGGATAGCTTGACGCCGCGCTCGCCGACGATGGTGTCGTACCCGTCCGGCAGGTCGCGTATGAATTCGTCGATGTTGGCGCGGCGCGCCGCGTCCTCGACCTGCTCGCGCGTGCAGCCGGGAGTGCCGTATGCGATATTGTCGTAGATGCTTGCGTTGAAGAGGAACACGTCCTGCGCGACGATGCCGACCGCGGCGCGAAGCGATGCGCGCGTCAGCGTGCGTATGTCGCGGCCGTCGACAGTGATTTTGCCGGATTCGATCTCGTAAAAGCGCGGAATGAGGTGGCAGATCGTCGTCTTTCCGCCGCCGGACGGTCCGACGAGCGCGAGCGTCTTCCCCGCCTCCAGCGTGAAGCTGACGTCGTTAAGTACGCGGCGGTTGTTTTCATATGAGAAGCAGACGTGCTCGAACGCGACGTCGCCGCGGACGTTTTCAAGCAGCGCGGCGCCCGGGTCGTCCTCCTCGATCGGTGCGTCCATGATCTCCGTATAGCGCTTGAAGCCGCTCATGCCGTTCTGGTACTGCTCGACAAAGCCGATCAGCCGGCGTATCGGGTTCATGAAGACGTTTATGTACAGTATAAACGCCGCGAAGTCGCCGACGTTGATGTTGCCGCGGTAGACGAATATGCCGCCGGTCACGTACAGCACGACCTGCAGGAAGTCGCCGATAAACGACGTTCCGCACGAGAACTCCGCCATCACGCGGTAGGCGCGCTTGCGCGCTTCGACAAAGCGCCTGTTGCCGATGTCGAACTGTGCGTTTTCGTACTCGCGGCTGTCGTATGCCTTGCTGACGCGTATGCCGGCGATGCTGTTCTCGAGCCCTGCGTTGATCTCGCCGATTTCGACGCGCGTCTGCGTAAACGCCTCGCTCATGCGAAGGCGCGTTTTCGCCGCGAACAGCACCATCACCGGTATGCTCGCGAAGACGACCAGCGTCAGCGCGATGTTGATCGACGCCATCATGACGAAGCTGCCGACGAGCAGCACCGCCGATATGAAGAGATCCTCCGGCCCGTGGTGCGCGAGCTCGGAGATGTCCATGAGGTCGTTCGTTATGCGCGACATGATCGTGCCGGTCTTGTTGTTGTCGAAGTACGAGAACGGCAGCTTCTCGAGGTGGTCGAATATGTCCGCGCGCATCTGCGCCTGCATCCGCACGCCGACGATATGGCCGTAGTAGTTGACGAAGTAGTTGAGCCCCGTCTTGATTATGTAGATGAAAAGCAGCGCCGCCGCCCACACGACGAGCAAGCGGATCCTGCCGTTCGGGATAAAGTCGTTCAGCATGGAGCGCGTTATCATCGGGTAGAAGAGGTCCGCCACGGACAGCACGAGCGCCGCCGCCATATCGGTGATGAAAAGTTTCAGGTTCGGCTTGTAGTATGAGATAAATCTTCGCAGCATTTTTACCGCTCCGGCATCATATTTTTACGGCGCCATTGCGCGCAACATCAAATATGATAACTCATAATCGGCCGCGAGTCAATATTATATATTTATACAATTATTTTAATAATTAAAAAAGGACGGCTTTCGCCGTCCTTTTGCTGCATTGATCAGAAGCGTCTTCCCGTTCCGGGGTTGTTCTGCTGGTTGCTGCCGCGGTTCTGCTGAAGCAGTCTCACTATGTCGTTGAAGTCGTTCGACGATATGAGAGATTCCTCTTCTTCGGGCTCCTCTTCTTCCTTTACAGGCTCCGCGGCGGGCTTCGGCACCGGACGGGTGCGCATGCCGGGCAGCGGCGCCGTGCCGGTCTTTGCCGCGGCAGCCGGCTTCTTCGCGGCGGCCTGGGCGGTCTCGTCCTTCTTCTCGAAGCCGGTCGCGATGATCGTGACCTTCATCGTATCTTCGAGAGTGGGGTCGAAGTTCATACCGTTTATTATGACGCAGTCCGGGTGCGCTTCGGCGGCGACCATATCGGATGCGACAGTGATGTCCTCGAGGCTTATGTCCGGGGACGCGGTTATCGCGACGAGTATGCCGCGCGCGCCGGATATCGAGGTCTCGAGCAGCGGGCTGGATATCGCCTTGCGCGCCGCTTCCTCGGCCTTGTCCTTACCCGTCGCCTCGCCGACGCCCATATGCGCGTAGCCGGCGTCCTTCATGATGGAGCTGACGTCCGCGAAGTCGAGGTTGATGTAGCCGTGAACCGTGATAAGCTCGGACACGCTCTGCACGCCGTTGCGGAGAACGTCGTCGGCAATTTCAAATGCGTTGAGCATCGTTATGCGGGCTTCGCTAACCTGCTTTAAGCGTTCGTTCGGTATAACGATAAGCGAGTCGACGTACTCGCGCAGATTCGCGATGCCGTTTTCTGCCTGCTCCATGCGGCGCTTGCCTTCAAACGAGAACGGCTTTGTGACGATGCCTATCGTCAGCACGCCCATTTCATGCGCGACACGCGCAACGACAGGAGCCGCGCCGGTACCCGTTCCGCCGCCCATGCCGGCGGTTATAAACACCATGTCGGCGTCGCCGATGGCGTTCTTTATCTCTTCAATGCTTTCCTCTGCCGCACGTGCGCCGATTTCGGGATTGGAGCCGGCGCCGTGGCCTTTAGTAAACTTTTCACCGATCGGGATCTGGCGCGGCGCACTCGAATGCATGAGGGCCTGCTTGTCCGTATTAATGGCGATGAATTCCACGCCGCGAACGTTCATGGCAATCATATGGTTGACAGCGTTGCTTCCGCCGCCGCCGACGCCTATTACTTTAATATTTACGCCGGACTCGAAGCTGTCGTCAAGTTCAAATGCCATTTTAGTAGATCCTCCGTGTCGTTTTGTTTATGTCTTATTCGGCAAGCCGCCTAATCTGCGCTTGCCGAAAACAAACGCTAACCATTATCTCTCTAATATAATAACCCTTTTTCACAGTTTTTGCAAGATGTTTTTTAAAATTTTTCTCACATTACATCGTTTTTTAAGAGGTTTTATATGCCGGCGACGGCGATCGAGCGTTTTCGACACCTGCATTATTTTGCATGCGCCTTTTATATCGTTGTCTAAGCAGCCGTTATGACAGGTCGAGCTGGTTGTCTATGATTACGCTCGACTCTTTTATATTTGTCAAATCGATGCTCGCCTTGTTGTCCGTCGAAAACAGCTCGTCCTCCAGAATCTTCTCCGCCGTCAGCAGCTTTATGTCGGCGTTCTCGACCGTTCCAAGAATAAGAAGGTATTTGCTGTCGGACGTCATCACAAGATTGCTGCGGTTGCGCAGATCGATCATATTGAGGCGGTCGAAAAGTCCCGACGAAGACGCGGCGGCGAGGCATTCGCTCACATATTTCTCCGGCCAGCTCTCCTTATATATGAGTGCCCGGCCGGCTATCGCACGTCTGACCTCCGGCAGCTTCAGCTTTATAAGCCCTCCGGACGGCATGGTATCGGTCGACGTCAGCGCGAGGACCTTGCAGTCGGCGTTCAGGATAAAGCGCTCGCCAAGAATATCGGCGTAGTACAGCGCGCTGTCCTCAGACACGCCGAGCACGACGGCGTTCGGTATTATGCGCCGCACCTTCACCGATTTTATGTACGGACAGGCGAGCGTTATCGCAGCCTCCGTCCTGCTCGCGGAGAACGACCACAGCTTGTCCCCGGGCGAAAGGCCGCTCGCCTCGATGACGACGGACTCCTTATACTTCGTCAGCCCCGTCACGGTGATCGACTCGATGCCGAAGAGGGTCTCGTATATGACGGCGAACGCAGTGACGGTAAGAACCGCGAGCATAAGCGCGGCGCTGACGGCGCGAAACGCTTTGCTGCGGATCTTCTTCTGTCTCGCACGCTCGAAAGTCGTCTTTTCCGGGGTTGCCCGGTTCATGGAAGCGCCGGGAGACGGTTTTCTTCTGTTTACCGGCCGCTCGCCGGGCGCGCGCTCGCGGCGTACGAAGCCGTTTCGCGCCGTCTGCTGCACGCGGTTTTGCTGCTGCGGACGGTTCGCCTGCGGCGTATGGTTCATCCGCGGCGCGTTGTTCTGCTTGGGCTGACGATCAGGCCGAGGCGCGTAGCTCTGCTGCGGCGTATGGTTCATCAGCGGCGTGTTGTTCTGCTTGGGCTGACGATCAGGCCGGGGCGCGTAGCTCTGCTGCGCGGAGAGGTTCTGCTGCCGATTAGACGCGTTCGCAGCACCCGTATATGCGGCGCCTGACGGGCGCGTAAACCTCGTCGTATCGAGGTCGGACACGGTCCGCGCGGCGCGCCGTCTTTCCGAGGGTGTATTAAACCTGCTGTCACGCGTGAAATACTCCGCGTCGCGGCCGGTACGGTTCTGTCGCGGATTCTGCTCCTGACGCTGCGGCGGTTGTTTGTTGTCCGTACGTTTCTGCGGCTGCTGCGGCGGCGCAAACGGCGAACGCGCGGACGGCGTGTTTCGCGGCGCGGACGAGCTGCGCGCCGCAGACGGGCTGCGCGCCGCAGACGAATTTCGCGGCACGGACGGGCTGCGCGCCGCGGACATCACGCGTCGCGGCGTTATCTGCCCGGCGCCGTATGCGCGCGCGGCCTCATAACTCGCCGCCGTAAAGGGCTGCGCGTATTCTGTTTTTGACATATACGCGCCCCCTTGCGCTTCCGTCATTTTAAAGTTTTACTTCAATCGTTACTTTTCGCCGCGCTTTTTTCGGCGTATCAGCGCGGTGAGCTCCTCATATATGCGTTTATTCGAGTCGAGCGCCGCGAATGCGGTCACCGCGCGCTCGATCGAGCGGCGCGCCGCGTCGTCGCCGAGAAGCGAGGCGACCTCGCGCACGAGTCTGCCGCCGGCAAGGTCCTTCTCCTCTATAAGGCGCGCCGCGCCGGCGTCGGCGAGCACCTTCGCGTTGACATACTGGTGATTCTCCGCGACGTGCGGCGACGGGATCATGACGGCGCACCGCCCCGTCGCCGCCAGCTCGGATATCGTCATCGAACCGGCGCGGCAGATCACTACGTCCGCCGACGCCATCCTGTCTGGCATGTCGTAGATGTATTCGAGCAGGACGCAGTTTTCGTATGCGCCGAGCCCGTATTCGTCATATTTCTTTTTCGCGGCGGCGTATTCGAGCGCGCCGGTCGCGTGGATGTGCAGCGTGTCGGGGTGTGACGCCGTATAATCGCGCATAAGCTCGAGCGCGGCGTCGTTGACCGCCTCCGCGCCGAGGCTGCCGCCGTACGAAAGGATAATTTTCGCATAATTCTCGCAGCCGAGGCGTTTTTTGGCGGCGGCTCTGTCGGACGATGCGAATGTACCGAGCACGGGGTTGCCGACCTTGACCGTTTTGTCCGGCATCTTGAGATACTCGCCGGTCTTGTCGAATGTGGTGAGTATCAGGTCGACGTGCTTCGCGAGCATGCGGACGGCGACGCCCGGGAGCGCGTTCGACTCGTGAAGCGCAGTCGGGATGTGCAGCTTCGACGCCGCCTTGACGATCGGCCACGAGACGTAGCCGCCGGTTCCGACGACGAGGTCGGGCTTGAACTCGCGTATGATCTTCTTCGCCTTAGCGGGGGATGTCAGTGCATAATATGCGGCCTTGACGTTCCGCAGCGTCAGCCGGCGTCGCAGCCGTTCGACCTTGACATGGTACATCCTGTAGCCCGCCTTCGGCACGAGCTTGTTTTCGATTCCGTCCGGCGTGCCGACATAGGCGATTTCCGACCCGGGTTCGTTTTTTGCTATGGTATCGGCTATCGCGAGCGCGGGGTTGACGTGGCCTCCGCTGCCGCCTCCGGTTATGAGCAGACGCATGACAAGCGCCTCCGATTACTGTATATTCGCCGTTTTACCAGCGTTCGCTGTCCGGGCGGCGCGTTTGGGCGCCGCTGTCTTTTATGCTTCTGACCGCGCGCTTCGGCGGATTCCCGCCGCCCGACGGGCGGACGATATGATTTCTCTCAGGCGCCGCGGCGGATCCGGCGGCGTTTTTATCCGCCGTTTCGTTCTTCGCGGCGACGGCGCGCCGTTTTGACGCCCCTGTTTCCGGCGGAAGCGCGTTCGCCGTTAAGGCGGCGGGCGGCACGAACGGAAGCTTAGAGTCGTTCCGTTTAAGATACGAATGCTTCGACACCGAGAACACCATCCCCATTTCCGCCATAAGTATGACGAGCGAGCTGCCGCCGTATGAGAAGAACGGCAGCGATATGCCCGTGTTCGGTATGACGTTCGTGACGACGGAGATATTGGCGAACACCTGTATGGCGATCTTCGTCATGATGCCGAAGACGAGGACCGAGGAGTATACGGTCGGTGCTTTGAGCGCGATCGTATAACCGCGCCAGATGAAGATGACGAATATCGCGATGACGGCCAGCGCGCCGATGAAGCCCATCTCCTCGCACCAGATCGTGAAGATGAAGTCGTTCTGCGCCATGCTGACGTAGCTGTACTTCTGGCGGCTGTTGCCGAAGCCGACGCCGAGAAGGCCGCCCGAGCCGATCGCGTAAAGGCCCTGCGTCGTCTGCCACAGCTCGTCTGAAACGGTGCCCTCGCCGGCGTATGACGTTATGCGCTTGAGCGCGTATGCGTTTTTAAGCAGGTACAGCCCCGCGGCGATGCCGCCCGCTCCGGCAAAGCATCCTGTAAGGAGCCACGGGCGCGAGCCGCCGAGCAGCATCGCCGTGTATCCGATCAGCGCGAGAATTATCGCGCCGGAGAGGTGCTTTTCTGCGAGAACGACAAGGCACGGCACCGCGACTATCGCGCCGGGGATAATAAGACCCCAGATGAGGCTCGTTTTATACCCGTGCCGGTCGCGCGCGAGGTCGCCGTATTTGTCGTAATACCAGCCGAGCATCATCGCGAGCGCCGGCTTCATGAACTCGGACGGCTGAAAGCCGAATTTCGTTCCGGGTATGTAAAGCCATCTTTGCGCAACACCTTCTCTCGTACCGATGAAAAGCACCGCGACAAGGCATACAAACGCGAAGGCATAAGCCAGAACGGACATTTTTTTATAGAACTGGTGCGGCAACATCGCGACCGCGATCATAACGACCGTTCCGATGACGACGAACGTCGCCTGCTTCTTTATATAATGGAACGGATCGCCGTAGTCGTTCTGCGCCGACGGATAGCTCGCGCTGAAAACCATCATCGTGCCCAGACCCAGCAGAAGAAACGTCAGGTAGATCATGGCGCGGTCGGGCGAGATGCGGACGCGGACGTTCGGATCGGCGCGCTCTTTTTTGCGGCGCGTCACCTCGGCGGCGCTGCGGGCGCTTTTATAGCCGGACGCGCCCTTTTTGCCGTCGAATACATAGCCGCCCTTTTTGGAGCTTTCTCTGTCCTGTTCCATCATACCCGCCTCCCGCCGGTTCGTTATTTGTCTATGAGTAGGTACCGCGCTCGGCGGTCCGTCAGGCGAGGCCGAACCAAGCGCCCGCGCACGCGAGCGCGCAGGCCGCCGTGAAGACATAGACTATCTTCAGCTCGCTCCAGCCGCATTTTTCGAAGTGATGATGTATCGGCGACATTTTGAAAAGCCGCTTGCCGTGGGTAAGCTTGAAATATGTGACCTGAAGTATAACGGAAGCGGTTTCGATTATATACACAAGCCCCGCGAGCAGGATGATGAGCGGGTTTTGCAGCATGAATCCGCCGCCGATGACGAGCGCGCCGAGGTAGAGCGAGCCGGTGTCGCCCATGAAGACGCGCGCCGGATGATAGTTATAAACAAGGAATCCGAGCGTCCCGCCGATGATGAGCGCGCCGAGAAGCGAAAGCGGGCCGTCGGAATCGTACCTGAAGAACGCGGCGAGCGTGAAGAACACGCCGAGCACGCACGTCACCATGCTCGCCAGCCCGTCGATGCCGTCGGTCAGGTTGACGGCGTTTACGACGCCGGTCAGCAGCACGAGCGCGACCACATAGTAAAATACGTCGAGCTCGATCGCCGCGTCGAAGAACGGGAAATACAGCGTCGTGTCGATGCAGCCCGAAAGACGCAGCGCGAGCAGATATGACGCTGCCGCGACAAGCTGGAGAAGATACTTCTGCGGAGCTGTCAGCCCCTCGTTCTGCTTCTTGCGCAGCTTCGCCGAATCGTCGATCGCGCCTATGCCTGCGTTGAGCAGCGCGTATGCGAGCGTGTAGATGAGCGGCAGCGCGGCGTCGATCCCGCCGGTTATCGCGATATACGCGGCGCCGGCGGCGCCGACGACGCTCAATGCGATGATGAATGCGAGGCCGCCCATCGTGGGCGTCCCCTCCTTCGACTTATGCCAGCGAGGCCCGATGTCGAGTATGCGCTGGCCCATCTTGTGCGAGCGCAGAACCGGTATCAGAAACCGCGATATGATTACAGTCAGGGCGAAAGCAAGCGCGACTGCGGCGAAGTAGATGATTCTTGTGATCATGGCCTGCGCTCCGTTTCCGATTTTATGCTTATTTCTCTTTTATGCGCTTGAGGCACTCGACTACGCGCTCCGCGGCGACCGCGCGGCTCGCCTTGACGAGCAGAACGTCGCCGGGGCGCAGCGCTTCGGCTATCATCTTCGCCATCGGCTGAGGGTTAGACGTGTCGAGGCTGACGTACACGTTGTCGGCGCGGATGCCCTTCTTGATCGCGGCTTCGGCGATGACGTCGGCGCGCAGCCCGTAGGCGAACAGCACTTCGACCTTCATCTGCGCGGCGTACGCGCCGATCTGGTCATGCATCAGGCGAGAGTTTTCGCCGAGCTCCCGCATATCGCCGAGCAGCGCTGCGGGCCGGCCGTGTTTCTGCGCCGCGACGGCGACGAGCACGTCGATGCCCGCGCGCATCGATTCCGGGCTCGCGTTATAGCAGTCCTCGATCACGGTGATGTCGCCGACTTCGCGGATGCGCTGGCGCATCTCCGCGCCCTCGAAGCGCATCAGCCCGCGGCGTATCTGGAGATCGGTCATGCCGAGCAGCAGGCCGACCGCGAACGCGTACATCGAGTTGCCAACGTTGTGCCTGCCGAGCGCCGGAACCTCCACGTTCGTTATCGCGCGGTTGTCGGCTATCATGTCGTAGACAAGCCCCGCTCCGATATACCGCACGTTCAGTGCGCGGTAGTCCGCAGTGCGGTTATATGTGGCGGTAAAGCGCACCTCGGGCGCTATGGCGCCCTCGTATTCCGGCAGCGGTTCGGTGGCGTAGCGGCTGAGCAGCGGTTCGTCGGCGTTCAGTATCAGCGTTCCGCCGTGCATTCCGGCGATAATCTCCATCTTCGCCTTCGCTATGTTCTCGCGCGTGCCGAGCATTTCGAGGTGGGAGGTGCCGATGTTCGTTATCACCGCTATGTCCGGCTCGACAAGCCGCGACATATACTCGATCTCGCCGAAGCCGCTCATTCCCATTTCAATCACGGAAACTTCGTCGTCCGGCGCGAGTGAGAACAGCGTCAGCGGCAGCCCGATTTCGTTGTTGTGGTTGCCGACGGTCTTATGAGTCTTGAACGCCTCCGACGCGACCGCGTAAATAAACTCCTTCGTCGTCGTCTTGCCGACGCTGCCGGTGACGGCGATTGTCTTGACGTGCGTCAGCTTCTTGTACGCGCGTGCGAGCGCGCCGAACGCGCGTATGGTATCGTCGACGAGTACGACGAAGCAGTTCTTTTTGCCGTCGTCGAAGTTATCCGGTATTCGAGACGCGAGAAATATGCGCGCGCCGTTCGCGTACGCGCCGTTCATAAACGCGTGGCCGTCGAAGCGCTCGCCGGGTATGCAGCAGAAAAGGCAGTCCTCGCGGCAGTCCCGCGAGTCGATGGATACATATTTAGCGGGGCCGGCTCCGGCTCCGATGACCTTTACGGTTCCCTCCGTGGCGGCGGCAATTTCCTCGGCTGTGAGCGATTTTATTTTTAACTCCGTGCTCATTCTATAAAATACACCTTTAATACATAATTTAATAATTTCCGGCGCGTTCAGCGGCCGCTTCGCGCGCGATGGCCGCCTCGTCGAAGGCGTGCTTGCCGCGGGCGTCTATCTCGTACTTCTCGTGGCCTTTTCCGGCCAGCACTATGACGTCTCCGGGCTGCGCGTCGAAGATTGCGCGCCGTATCGCGTCTCGCCTGTTCCGGATCACGGCGAGCGGTTTTGACGGGTCCGCGCCCTCCAGTATGTCCTCGATTATCGCGGCGGGGTCCTCGGTGCGGCTGTTGTCTGACGTAACAATGGTAAAATCGGCGAGCCGCGTCGCTATCTCGCCCATGGCGGGTCTTTTGAGCGGGTCGCGGTCGCCGCCGCATCCGAACACGACGACAAGCCGCCCGCCGCTCTCACGCGCCGCCATCCGCATCGCGCCGAGCATGTTCTCAAGCGCGGCGGGCGTGTGCGCGTAGTCGATGAACACCGCGTAGTCCGCGTCTCTGACGCCGAGGCGGACGCGCTCGAGCCGCCCGTCTACTCCGCGCATCGAGCGCAGCGAATCCTGTATGACGGTCGGGTCGACGCCGAGCCGCAGCGCGCATGCGGCTGCGAGCAGCGAGTTCGCGACGGTATAGCCGCCCGGTATCGGGCAGCGCAGCTTGAAAGCCGCCGAACGCGAAACGAACGTGTATTCGACGCCGTTTACGCCGAGATTTATTATGTCCTCCGCCCTGCAGTCGCAGTCGCCGTCCGCATCGGCGCCGGAGACGGCGCACCGCGTGAAGGCGCAGCCGGGCGAGAGCGCCTGCAGCTGACGCGCATACGCGTCGCCGCAGTTTATTATACCCGTATCGGTCAGCGAAAACAGTCTTGCCTTCGCCGCGAAATAATTTTCCATCGTGATGTGGAAGTCGAGATGCTCCGGCGACAGATTCGTAAAAATCCCCGCCCGGAAGCGGATCGGGTCGAGCTTATGCAGCTCGAGCGCGTGCGAGCTTGCCTCCATCACGACGAAGTCGGCGCGGCGGCTCTTCATTTCCGCGAGGGCGGAATAAAGCGCGGCGGGATCCGGCGTCGTCATCGCCGCGGCCGCCCCCGCCTGCGACGCGAGCTCCGAGCCGCCGCCCAGATCGACTGTATCGTCCTCGGTGTGCCCCGCGTCGTAGTAGTCGCCCCTGTCCGAGTTTTTCGGAGCTTCCGACGGGGCGAGAACGCGCACGCCGCCGATCAGCCCGACCCTGTATCCCGCCGAGCGCAGAATCGAGCGCAGCATGTATGTGACGGTCGTCTTGCCGTTCGTCCCCGTCACGCCGACGACGTTGATCCCGTCGGCGGGGTCGCCCCAGTACGCGCTGTGAGCATATGCGGCGGCGGCGCGCGTGTCCGGCGCGGTGATTATGCGCGCACCGCCAGCTATTGCGCTCTGCGCTTCAGGCGAGGACGCTTCGGCGACGACGGCGGCGGCTCCGGTGCGCAGCGCGTCAGCTATGTATGCGTGGCCGTCCGTCTTTGTTCCGCGCAGGCAGATGAAAAGATCTCCCAGCGCGACGGCGCGGCTGTCTGTGACGATCTTCGCGATATCTGTTTCAGGCGGCACCGCGCCGAAGTCGACGCGGTACCGTGCGAATAGCTTATCGAGCGTCATACTTGTATATTATACCTCCCGGTTGTGAATAATCTGTCGTTTTTTCACGTCCGGGATTTTATAATATTGCTTTACGACGCAATTTTTATCGTTTTATCAGTCGTCCGATATGTTCAGGTGGCGCAGCTCGATCTTGACGACCGTCGCCTCCGGCACAGTTTCACCTGCCGCGGGCGACTGCGATATGACCGTCGCACCCTCGCCCGTCGTGTAGTTCTGTGCGCCCTCGAACACAACGTTGAGGCCCAGATTGACGAGCACGCGGTTCGCGTTCTCCGCCGTCTTGCCGACGACGTCCGGCACGGTGATCGAATTCTTCGGCGTCGCGCTGCCGCAGTAGAGCAACAGCTTGCCGCGCTCCTTCTCGATCGTGGAGCCGGCCTTCGGCACCTGCGCGGTTATCGTGTCGCCGTCGCCGATGATCTCGTACTTGATGCCGCGCCATCCGAGATCGGCATTGGCTGTCTCGACGGTCGCGCCGACGTAGTTGCCGATCGATATCTCAATCTTCTTCTGCTCTTCCTCCGTGTACTGCGGCTCGATGCCGAGATACGGGAGGATATACGAAAGCAGGTTCGAAACGTACGGTGCGGCGACGACGCTGCCGTAAACCGAGCCCTTCATCGGCTCGTCGACGATGATAACCACCGCGACCTGCGGATCGTCTGCCGGCGCGAACGCCACGCACGAGCCGACGCGGTAGATGTCCTCGCCGGTCGCCGAGAACTTGTCGCGCTTCTGCGACGTGCCCGTCTTGGCGGCGACGCGGTACCCCTTGACATACGCGTTTTTCGCGCCGCCGTTGCCGGAGACGCCCTCTTCGAGTATCTGCGCGAGTATTTTGCTCGTCTCCTTCGAAATGACCTGGCGCTTGTTCTTGTCGACGTATGTCTCGACGACGTTGCCGTCCGAATCGGTGACCTCCTTCATCAGGTGCGGCGTCACGAGCCAGCCGCCGTTCGCGATGGCGCTTATCGCCGTCAGCTGCTGTATCGGCGTCGTCTTGAACGTCTGACCGAAGGAGTAGACGGCGAGCTCGACGTTGTGGAAGTCCTTTTCGTCGTGGTAGATGCCGTAGACTTCGCCGGGAAGGTCGATGCCCGTGCGCGATGTGTAGCCGAAGCTCTTGAAGTATTTGTAGAATGTCGCCGTGCCGAGGCGCGCGGCGACCTGCATCAGCGTCGGGTTGCAGGACTGCTGTAGACCCTCCGCGAAGGTCACGTTGCCGTGTCCTCCCCTGCGGTGGCATGATATCGGCTGTCCGTAGCCCTCGACGCGCAGCGAGCCCGCGCAAAAGAAATGGTCGGTGACCTTGACGACGTTCTCCTCGAGCGCGGATGCCGACGTGATTATCTTGAAAGTCGAACCGGGCTCGTAGAGGTTCGTGACGGCCTTGTTGTTCCACATATAGTAAAGCGACTCATAGTAGGCGGAGTTGTACTCCTGCGTGCCGGGCTCGTATTCCTCCGCGAGCTCCGCGAGCGAGTCCTCGTCGAGCGTGTACGGGTCGTTCAGGTCGAAGCCGGGCGACGTCGCCATCGCGAGTATGCCGCCGGTCTTGACGTCCATGACGATGCCGGTGACGCGCTCGTTCGCACCTGACTCGATGCGCGTGGCGTTAAGCTGGTTCTCGAGCGCATACTGTATATTCATGTCGAGCGTCGTGACGATGTTGTAGCCGTTTTCGGCCGCTATATACGTCTCGAACTCGAACGCGAGCTCGTTGTTGTGCGCGTCCTGCGCGCGGACGTATTTGCCCGACGTGCCTTCGAG
>DBRA01000058.1:0-18884 GCA_002305445.1 Clostridiales bacterium UBA1380
TTCATTTATATATTTCTGCCCGCACTTTTTATCCTTTTCTACCCGATAAAAAACAACGCATGGAGACGCAGCATCCTGCTCGTCTTTTCGCTTGTTTTTTACGCGTGGGGCGAGCCGGTATTCATTTTTCTGATGCTCTTCTGCGTCGCGGCGAACTACGTCTTCGGGCTTGCGATAGACAGCGCCGGATCGGATAATGTCCGACGCGCTCTTCTCGCCGCAGCCGTCGCGGCAAACGTCGCGATCCTTGTGTGGTTCAAGTACGCGCTGTGGCTTGCGGAGATGTACAACTCGCTGCCGCTCGCGGACATACCCGTTCCGTCGGTCCGCCTGCCGCTCGGCGTGAGCTTTTTCACATTTCAGTCGATGTCGTACACGCTCGACGTCTACCGCCGCGATGCGCGCGTGCAGCGCTCGCCGTGGAAGCTGCTTCTATACGTCTGCCTGTTCCCGCAGCTCATCGCAGGACCGATCGTGCGGTATTCGGACATCGACCTGCAGCTCGACGACATAACCGTCGCACCGGCCGACGCGCTCGACGGCGCGTACCGCTTCACCGTCGGCCTTGCGAAAAAGGCGATCTTCGCAAACGCGCTCGGCGCCGCCGCCGACAGCCTTCTCGGCGCGTCTATCGCCGACGCGTCGGTGCTCGGCGGATGGGCGGGCTCCCTTTTCTTCGCCGCGCAGATTTATTTCGACTTCTCCGGGTACTCGGACATGGCGATCGGGCTCGGAAGGATGATCGGCTTCCGTTTTCTCGAGAACTTCGACTACCCCTATATATCGTCGTCTGCGACCGAGTTCTGGCGGCGCTGGCACATGAGCCTCGGCACATTCTTCCGCGACTACGTCTATATCCCGCTCGGCGGCAACCGTAGTTACGCGCTGCGCAACGTCTTTATCGTTTGGGCGCTGACGGGGCTGTGGCACGGGGCGAGCGTGAATTTTCTCTGCTGGGGTTTATATTACGGCGTCATACTCATACTGGAGCGCGGAGCGCGCGCGGCCGCCGGGAAGATAAAGCTGCTCCGCACAATGCGCAAAGCGCCCGAGCCACCGGCCGACCCGTACGCGTTCATCGAAGACGGCAAAGAGAAAAAGCCGGCGAAGCGCCGGCGAAGCGCGGCGGGCATTCTGTGGCAGCTGTTCGTGACGCTCGTCGGCTGGACGATCTTCTATTACACCGACGGATTCGCGGAGCGCGTCGCGCTGCTCTTCGGCGGCATGAGCGTGCCGGTGTACGACGTTTTTGCTGGGTCGATTATACTTTCGAATCTGCCGCTGCTCGTTATAAGCCTGATATTCTGCACGCCCGTCGCGCCCGCGATCGGACGCGCGCTGTTCGGCGCGACGATCGTCGACGAGCCGAAGCCGCAGCCGGATCGCCGATATGCATTGATGCGGCTCTACCGCACGGCGGCGACGGCGTGTTTGCTGTTCGCAAGCACGGTCTCGCTCGCCGGCTCGACGTACAACCCGTTTTTATACTTCAGATTCTGATTCCCATTTCCGCCGAAAGGAGACAAATGGCGACACCGTATAATCACGCGATGATTTATACGGTGTCTCATCATCTATAAACGATGCGCAACGGAGCCGAATACACATGTGAATTTCTAAAAGAGCGCGTTGAGACCGTCTTCGGTTATCCCGGCGCGAACGTGCTGCCGCTTTACGACGCGATCGCCGCGGCGCGCTCGCCGCGCCTTGTGCTGACGCGCCACGAGCAGGGCGCGGTTCACGCGGCTGTCGGCGGCGCGAAGGCGACGGGACGGACAGGCGTCGTAATCGCGACGAGCGGCCCGGGCGCGACAAACCTTGTCACCGGCATAGCCGACGCATACCTCGACTCCGCGCCGCTGCTCGTTCTGACGGGACAGGCCGCGAGCTCGCTTATCGGGCGCGACGCCTTTCAGGAGGCGGATATTCTCGGCATAACTATGCCGGTGACGAAGCACAGCTTCCTCGTGCGCCGTCCGGACGAGCTTGCGACAGCGCTGCGCGAGGCGTGGGAGCTGGCGGGCTCTGGGCGCAGGGGGCCGGTGCTCGTCGACATCGCGACCGACGTGCTGCGCGCGCCCGTCTTCGACGACAGCGGTGTCGACGGCGTGCCGAGAAAGAGCGCGCCGCTCGAATTTTCACTCGCCGCGAACATAAAGGCTGCGGCGGACGCGATAGCGTCGTCGAAAAGGCCGCTTATCCTCGCGGGCGGCGGCGCGCTCGACGCTGCCGGGCAGCTCGCGGCCTACGCCCGCGGCGCGGGCATACCGGTTGTGTCGACCATGAACGGGCTCGGAATCGCGTCGCAGGACTGCAGGTACCTCGGAATGGTCGGCACGCACGGCGCTGACGCCGCAAACGAAGCCATGCTCGCGTGCGACTGCCTGATAGCCGTCGGCTGCCGCTTCTCCGACCGCACGCTGCCAGACACATATATAATGCAGAACAAAAAACTCGTGCACGCCGACATCGACCCCGCAGAGCTGCTCAAGAACGTCCGCCCCGGCGACGTCGCGCAGTGCGTCACGATAGCCGTCGACGCGCGCGACTTTGCGGACGCGCTGATCGCGCGCAACATCCATCCCCTCTCGCGCGACAGGTCGGCGCTGAAGCGTGAAGCGGCCGCGGCGCGCGCTCTGCCGTCGACAGACGCGGAGCGGATAGCCGACGCGGTCGGCCGCGCGCTCGAAGGCGGGCGCGCCTGCGCCGTCGTCACAGACGTCGGCAACATGCAGACGGCGGCGGCCAAATTCATTAAGCCGCACTTCCCGCGCGGGTTCATCACGAGCGGAGGCCTCGGCGCGATGGGCTTCGGCCTGCCCGCCGCCGTCGGCGCGTCGTACGCGCTCGAAGGCAGTCTGCCGTACGGCAAAATACTCCTTCTCTGCGGCGACGGCGGCTTTCAGATGACGCTGCACGAGCTGCCGTCGGCGAAGGCGGCGCCGCTGCCGATTAAGATAATCATATCCGAAAACGCATCGCTCGGCATGGTGGCGGCTCTGCCGCACGCCGAATCGACGGCCGGAGCGTACGCGCTGTCCGGCAACCCGAATTTCCGGATGCTCGCCGAGAGCTACGGCATACCGTGCGGCGAGGTTCGCGCGGACGACGGCGAATCGCTCGACAAAGCCGTATCCGGCCTTCTCGCTTCGGATGGCTGCGCGATGCTCGTCGTCAAGACGCGGTGAGAGCCGGAGCGGCGCGCGGCGCAAGTCAATCAAAGCGCTGCGCAAGCCGGTTCGGCACGCGGCGGAGGCTGACAAAGCAGCCGCATTGATACATAAAACAGCTGTTGTGATCAGCCTGCACGTGATTTTTACCGGGGAGGAATGTATGTTTAAAAAAACCGCCGCGTTCATACTCGCCGCGCTGACCGCCGCTTCGGTCTTCGCAAGCGCCGTATCGGCGCGCTCCGCGTCTACTTTCGGTGCGCCGTCCGCCGCATCATCATCCGTCGCAATAAAGGTTGATGCAGCAAGAGACGATTATGTGACGCTGATGGTCACGCTCGACGAGCCGCCTCTCTGCGAGAGGAGAAACGGCGCGCCGCTCGACGAATATCTCGCATCGGCGAAGGGGATATGGGCAAAAAAAGCTCTCGCCGATAAAATCGCGGCGGCGAAGGCCGCCGTCGCCGAAGCGTGCCCCGAAGCCGTCTTCGGGCAGGCGGAGCACACGCTGCTGACGGTCGGCTTCGCCGTGACCGTGCCGTATGACAAGACGGGCGCGGTCGCCGAGGCGTGCGGCGGCGCGTCCGTTGCAGTCTGCTCGAGCTATGCCGCGCCGGAAGAAAAAACCGGTTACGGGAAGTACATGGCGAACGCCGCCGCGCTCGTCGGCATCGCCGACTACGGCAGGGGCGGCGAGGGCACCGTAATATCCGTGCTCGACTCCGGGCTCGATACTGACCACGAGGAGTTCGCGGACGAGTCCGTAACGTCGCCGGCGCTGACGCTCGATGGCGTTGAGGCGGTTTTCAAAAAGACTAACGCCTACCTCTATTACGGCGCGGACGACGCGGCGGATTTATACCGCGGCGCGAAGATACCGTTCGCTTTCGACTACGCCGACCGCGACGGCGACGTTACGACGACCGACACGCACGGCACGCACGTTGCGGCATGCGCGGTCGGCTCCGACGCGGGCGGCGGCAGGTTCAACGGCGCGGCGCCGAACGCGCAGCTCATCTTCATGAAGGTGTTCGGCGACAACGGCACCTGCTCCGACGAAGACCTCGTCAGCGCGATCGAGGACAGCATACTGCTCGGCGCGGACGTTATCAACATGTCGCTCGGCGTCACGACGTCCACCGAATGCGACTACGACTCGTTCGACCTGTATACGACGGTGAACAGGGCGTACGAATGCGGCGTGCTTCTCGTCGCGGCGGCGGGTAACGAACAGCGCGTCTGGCAGGATACAATCAGCGACAGAGAGTACGGCGTAAGCCTACCGCGAGCGTCCTACCCGGACTACGGGCTTATCTCGTCGCCGTCGACGAACGCGACGGCGCTGTCTGTCGGCTCGGTAGACAACGCCGTATCGTATTACTACACGATCAGCACGACGGACGGAGAGCACATACCCGCCGGCAGAGCGTACCTCGACAACGAAACGCTGGCGCAGCCGACGTTTTTCGATCTGTTCGCGAAGAAGCGCGTCGAGGTCGTGCCGGTTCAGGGCTACGGCGAGGAAAAGGACTACGAGGGCATCGACGTCAAGGGCAAAATTGCGTTTGTTTCCCGCGGCTCGACCTTCTTCAGCGAAAAGATAATCGCGGCCGCAAACGCGGGAGCCGCAGGCATAATCATCTACGACAACAAGGAGAACGAGTCTTTTACGATTCTTACGTCGGACGCGCCGATCCCCGCCGTATCGATAACGAAGGCCGACGCGGCGAAGATAACCGCAACGGCGGACAAGGACGGCAGAATTTACATAGAGGTCGGCGAAAACAAGCTCGCCGCCAACAAATCCGCCTCATACGGCGCGCCGTCCGCTTTCTCGTCGTGGGGCACGACAAGCGAGCTGCAGATAAAGCCGGAGCTGTGCGCGGTCGGCGGCAGCATACTGTCGGCCGTCCCCGACGGATACGACGCGCAGTCCGGCACGTCGATGGCGTCGCCCGTTACGGCGGGGCTCGCCGCGTCGCTTAAATCGCATCTGATCGAAAAAGGCAGGGCTGACGCGCTCGCGGAGAACGCGCCGCACCTTTTAAAGCTATACCTGATGACGACGGCGATTCCGGCGCTCGACAAGAACGGCGTCGAGTATTCGCCGCGCAGGCAGGGCGCGGGCGTGGCGTCGCTCGAGAGCGCCGAAAACGCGGTCGCGCTCGTCTACGCCGCGGACGGCAGGCGCGAAGCCAAGGCCGAGCTCGGCGCGGTCGAACGCGGCGAAAACGGCGACGCCGTCGTGTCGTTTGATATAGTAATCGAGAACATAACGGACGCGGACAGGCTGTACTCACTCACCTGCAGCGCCGCAAGCGACGATTACGTCGAATACTCCGGCATCTATTACGCGGCGGAAACGGCGCACGCCTTCGCCGAAGCGCAGATCTCGGCGGCGGTGGCGGCGGGCGGCGACGGTACGTCCGTCACAAACGGCGACAACATCAATGTCAACGCGTTATCCGGCTCTCCCGCGTCCGTATTCGTCAAGAGCGGCGAAGCGGTAACGCTGACGCTCACCGTCCGCCTGCCGGCCTCCGCGGCCGACGAATGGGCGGCGATATTCGAAAACGGTTTCTTCCTCGAGGGCTTCGTGCGCGCCGAGTCCGAGGGCTTCGCGTCCGGTATGCCGTACATGTGCTTCGTCGGCGACTGGGACAGCCTTCCGATCCTCGACGACACCGTCTACGGCGGCGACCCGCTCTACCCGGATTCGGGCGCCGTTTACGTCGTCGTCGAGCGCGACGAGGCGGTCATCGCATCCGGCAGGCGCTGGGACAAAGACGACGGCATATACTACGCGGACATGCTCGCGTTCTCGCCGAACAGGGACGGATTTGCCGACTATATGATGCTATACTTCACGCTGCTGCGCAACGCCGACACAGTCTACACGACGGTGACCGACCCGCGCACGGGCGAGGTCATCCTGTGCGACAGTTACGACAACATGCTCGTGCCGAAGTCGCGCCATATCGAGGGGTTTGACCCCGGCGAATACATAGTTCTCTGGAACGGAACGGACGGCGAAAACACCCGTTATATCTTCCCCGACGGCGAATATGTGTGCACTCTCACGGTCGGCTGGAACGGGCGGACCGAGACGCGCGAATACACCGTCGCGCTCGACACTAAAGCGCCGACGCTCGACAAATGGGAAATCGTCGAGCGCGGAGGCAGGCGGTATCTGCGCCTGAAAGCGTCGGACGAGAACGCTCTCGTCACCGCGTCCGTATTCGTCACGCAGCCCGGCTTCGGCGACAAGGTAGCCGAGGAGAACGTCGCGGCCGACATCGAGACAGACATGGTGTATTATCAGGACCATAGCTACAGCTATTCGACGGGCAAACGTAGCGCGACGGTGCTGTTTGACATCACGGACTGGGACGCCGATTATGTTTACGTCGAAATCACCGACTGCGCGCTCAACACGTACTGCGCAAGACTGCCGGTCGCCGGCTGACGGGGGTGGTGAAAATAATGAAACTTCATAAAATTATAGCGTCCGTTGTCGCTTGCTTTATGCTCGCGTCATCCGCGATGACGGCCGGCGCATACGCCGCCGATGCCGGCGCCGCCGGCGCGGAGACGGAGGCGCGCACGGACGGCGGCGGCACTCTGATCGCCGTCCTCGACGGCGGCTTCAACGTGAACAACAAGTCGTTTGCGCTGTCCGGCAGGTCAGCCCCCGCGCTGACGAAGGCGCAGGCGGACGCGGCGGCGCAGAAAACGGCGGCATACAAGTCCATGAAGGTCAAGTCGTCGCTGTACCGCTCGGACAAGGTGCCGTTCGCGTTCGATTACGGCGACGGCGACAAGGGTGTGGTGAGCGCCGCAGGCGAAGGCACGCTCGCGGCCGGAGCCGCCGCGGCGAACGGCATCTCGGGCGACGTGGCGGTGTACGGCGCGGCACCCGACGCGCAGCTCGCGCTGATGAAGATAACGGACAAAAACGGAGCCGTATCCGCGTCCGCCGCGGCCGGCGCGATATACGACGCGATCGCGCTCGGCGCGGACTGCATCGCTCTCACATGCGAGAGCGCGGACGCGCTTGCCGGTGACGCCGAATTCATCGCCGCGTGTGCGGCAGCGGCGAAGGCCGGCGTTCCGATTTTCGCGGGCGCGGGCGATAAAAAATTCGTCGGCGTCGAGTCATCATACGACTACGCCTACGGCATCGCGAACCCGCTCGCGAAAAACCCCGACTACGGCGTTATATCGCCGCTATGCAACATCGGCGGCATTTATCTCACGGCCTGCTCCGACGCGGGCACAAGCGGATATTTCGAGCTGTTGATCGACGGCGTGAAATATCTCTGCGCCGACACGAACGCCCTGTACGGAGTCACCGGCGGCAGGAGCTTCGCCGCGTATATGGGCGGGAGCGAGTACGAATACATCTACATCGGCGGCATCGGCGAAGCGAAGGATTACGAAGGCGTCGACGTCGCGGGCAGGATCGCCGTCGTCAACCGCGGCGAGATCACCTTCGTCGACAAGACCGTCTTCGCGGCGGAGGCGGGCGCGGTCGCGCTCGTCGTCGTCGACGTGTCGTCGGAGGGCTCCTATCCCGTCAACATGATCCTCGCGGGCGCGGCCATTCCCGCCGTGTCTGTCACGAAGGAGACGGGCGAAGCCCTCTCCGGCGGCGGCGTCATGACGGCGCTTACGCCGAACGACGGCGACGACATCCTGACGAACGCCTATACCTGCGGCGTCGACGCTTCGCTCGGCTCCGCCGTCACGCTGACCGCCGCCGCGGGCGGCATCACGGTGCCGTCGGGGAGCGACGGCTACGCCAACGTGTCCGGCTCGCGGTATGCCGCCGCGGTGGCTGCCGGCGAATACTGCACCGCGAAGGCGCAGCTCTCCGCGCGCGGCGTCGCCGACGCCGGCGCTGCGGCGCTTCGCGCGCTCTGCTCCAGTTCGGCCAAAGCCGTCGTCATGTACGCGGACAAGGCCGCCGACGGCGCGTCGGCCGAGGGCGAACCGTCAGATGCGCAGGATGTTATATCCGGCGAAGGCGGCGATGCGGATGTGCCGGATGCCCCTGACAGCGATGTGAATGACAATGGAATCGAAACCATCGCCGGCAGATCCGACCGCTATACTCCGGGGCCGCGCTATCAGGGCGCGGGCGTCGCCGACGGCAAGATCGCGGGAGGCGTAAACGCCGTTCTGACCGGCGCCGACGGCGCGGTTTCGACCGCGCTCGGCGAGGTTGACCCGCGGCGGTTCACCGTGCCGTTCGAGATAACGAACATCAGCGACAAGACGCTCGTCTACCGCGTCTCGCTACAGGTCATGACGGACAGCTACGCCGTGTTCGGGCGCGACGAACTGCTCGACTACGAATCGTCGCTTTACAAGACGTCGGGCATGTTCATGGACGAGCTGATCGGCATTGACACGAGCGAACCGTTTGTATTTACGCTCGCCAAGCCGCTCGCAATCGACGACGCTGAGGTCTACGCCTTCGACTACATCGACAACTACAACGCATCGACCGGCAAGACGCTCAAAATCACGCTCAAGCCCGGCGCGACGGCCGGCGGAACCTTCCGCATAAGCATACCTGAATCAACTGTTGAAACGCTCGACGAGGTCTTCCCGAACGGCTGGTACATCGACGGCTACGTCGTCGCCGTCGGCGACGGCGGCGATACGCTGTCGACGCCGTTCTGCGGCTTCGCCGGAAAGTGGGCCGCCGCCGACTCCGTCGACGGCTTCGTCAATTCCGGCACAGCCCCGTTTTACCCGACGAACCAGCTATGCACATATAACGACAACCCGTACTCCTTCTCGGCGGCTGCGCTCGGGACGAACGCCTACGGCTACTCGAGCGGCAGATACGAATACTTCGCCGAGCTCGCGGCAATATCGCCGGTCTTTTGGTCGGAGGGCGAGCTGCGTATGTGCGTCAGCCCGTTGCGCGATGTGACGTCCGCCGTCGCCGTGATCTACGACTCAGACGGCAACGCGGTGCATACGGAGAAGCTCGGCGCGATACCGAAGGCGGTGGCGGACGGCGGCGGCGTGAGGGTCACGGACGTGCGGCTGTGGACCGGCCGCTACGACGACAACTACCTGCTCGCGCTGCCTGACGGGGATTACACCGTCAAGATCGAGTTCCGCTCGGCGTACGGAGCATTCGGCACGCACACGGATACGTTCGTCTTCGGCTTCGCCGTCGACACCGTCAAGCCTGCCGTCGCGGAGTATAAGCTGCGCGACGGAGAGGACGGTGAGAAGCTGCTCGACGTGACAGTCTCCGACGACAGGTACATACAGCTCGTGAACGTCTACGACCGCGACGGCGACTACGACCCGCTGCCGGAATACAAAGGGCTGTTCGAGCCGGCGGCGGCGGTCAAGGCGGGCGCGGGCAAGGCGACGACGCTTACATACGACATCTCGGACGCCGACGGCATAGTAGTTTACATCGACGTTATCGACTACGCCGGAAACATGGCGACGGAGCGCGTGCTGCTCGTCGACCCGACCGAAGCGGTCGGCTGATACGGTGCATAAAACGGCGCGGGACATATATACTACGTCCCGCGCCGTATTTTCGGAGAGTTATTTATGTTTGATATGAATTGCTGCGAGCTGTGCCCTCGTCGGTGCCGCTCCGACAGAACGGTAACCGTCGGCTTCTGCGGCGCAGGGGATGAGGTCAGAGCCGCCAAAACAATGCTTCACTTCTGGGAGGAGCCGTGCGTCAGCGGCACGCGCGGCAGCGGTGCGATATTCTTCGAGGGCTGCCCGCTGCGGTGCGTATTCTGCCAAAACATGGACATATCGCGGCGCGCGGGCAACGATGCGCCGCGCGGCGATACCTCGCTCGCCGGCACAGCCGCGCTCGCGGACGCGATGACCGCTCTCGCCGCGGCGGGAGCGCACAACCTCAACCTCGTGTCGCCGACGCAGTATACGCCGCAGATAATCGAAGCGCTGGAGCTTGCGCGGCCGGCCGTGCCGGTCGTGTGGAACACGGGCGGCTACGAGCGGCGCGAGACCATCGCCATGCTGCGCGGATACGCCGATGTGTTTCTCACCGACGTGAAGTATTTATCTCCCGAGCTGGCAGCGCGCTGTGCCGGCGCGCCGGACTACTTTGAGACGGCGGCGGACGCGCTTGAGGTCATGCTCGACGTCGCGGGTGCGCCGGAGTACGACGGCGACGGTATGTTGAGGCGCGGTGTGATCGTCCGCGTGCTCGTTCTGCCGGGCGAGCGCCGCGACGCCGAAGCGATACTCCGCGCGCTTTACGACCGCTTCGGCGCCGACGCGTTCGTTCTGTCGCTGATGAGCCAGTACACGCCGGAGTTCTTTCTCCGCACGGCGCGAGCGTCGGAGCCGGAGCTGAAGGCGCTGCGCCGCCGCGTGACGACGTTCGAATATCAGTCTGTCGCCGATTTTGCGCTGTCGCTCGGCTTCCGCGGATATTTTCAGGAGCGCTCGAGCGCGTCGGCATCGTATACGCCGGACTTCGGTTCTCCCCGAGATAAATAAAAAGCGCCCTGACGGGCGCTTTTTATTTGTTGCGGAGCGATTATCCGGCGTTATATGTACGGGTGCGTCTGTTATCGCGCGATGAGTATTCTTTGACGCGCGAAGGCGCGATTTATACTAATCGAATATTTCGATGAGCCAGCAGGCGTCGCCCGCGACCTCGACCGTCGCTCGTTCGCCGGTCAGGTTTTCGTTGCTGACCGCGTACGGGTTGTCGCGCATGAGAACGGCGCGGTCGAGCGGATAGCGGCAGTTATGCTCCGATACGACCGACACGCCGGAGGAAAGCAGCGAAAAGTACCTGCATTCTCCGACCTCGGCGCGCTCGCCGACAAGGCAGCGAATGCGGCACGCGCCGTCGGTCAGCGAGACCGCGCGGCAGCGGCGGCGGCAGCGCTCGAGCATGAAAAAGTTCGCCATCGCGTGATCGGGACGGCCGCCGGTACCGCCGACGAAGACGACTTCGCCGGCTCCGCGCTTCAGCGCGAGATCGAACGCGAGAGAGGCGTCCGTGTCGTCCTTGACTGCGGGGACGCGCACGATCTCCGTGCCGCCGTCAAGACCGAACCGGCGGCGCAGCGCATCGTCGTCAGGCGCATCGCCGGGGGCGAGCGAGTCGAAGTCGCCCGCTAATATATCGACGCGGACGCCGAGTTTTTGTGCGGTCAAAAGTCCCGCATCCGCGGCTATGACGAGGTCTGCGTCGCCGAATGCGCCGCCGAGCCGCCCGACGCTGCAGTCGCCGGCGAGGAATATATACGCTTTCATCGGCGGTTCTCCTTTCTGCGCTCCCATTCGGGCTTGGCGACTGTTTCTGCGCGGATCTGCGCGAAGCTCTCGACGCGCGAGCGCGCGATCTCGCCGTGCTCCGCCGCCTCGAGGATGGCGCAGCCCTCCTCCTTTGTGTGCGTGCACTTCGTGTAGCGGCAGCGCGCGATGTACGGCTCGAATTCGCGGAAACAGAGCGGCAGCGACGACACGGGGACGTATACGCCGTCCTCGAAGTCGAGCGCGGAGAAGCCGGGCGTGTCGGCGAGGAAGCCTTCCGCGGCGCGGTCCGAAAGCTCTGACAGCGGATACAGCGACACCGCGCGCGTCGTGTGGCGGCCGCGCCCGAGGCGGCGGCTGACGGCGGCGGTGGCGAGGCCGAGCGACGGAAAGAGCGCGTTGCACAGCGTCGATTTGCCCGCGCCGGAAAGTCCCGCAAATGCGATTACGGGCGGCTGAAAACTTTCGATGGTTTCGCCGCCGGCTTCCCGCTCACGCGCATGCGGATCCGCACCGCCGGTCTGCGTGTCGCCGTTTGACCCGTCGATATCCGCCCGCATTTGCCGTTGCGGGTTCATGCCGGCATTTTGTCCGCTCGGCTCGCCGGCGGCTGCGCGTACTTGCGGAAGTATAAAATCCCGCAGCTCGTCTATGCCCTCTCTGCACGCCGCGCTGACGACAAACGACGCATAACCTGCACCGCGGTACAGCCGGCACAGCGTTTCGGCGCGTTCCCTGTCGAGATCGGCCTTCGTGACGACGATAACCGGCTCGACGTCCGAATACTCGGCGAGGACGGTCAGCTTATCGATCGACAGCGTCTCCGTGCGCGGTTCGGCCGCGCTCGCCGTTATAAACAGCGAAGTCAAATTCGCCATCGGCGGGCGGACGAATTCGTTTTTCCTCGGCAGTATGTCCGACAGCATCACTCCCGCGTCGGCCGCTCCCGTCGACGCGGATGAAAGCGGCTTCTTCGCGACTTTGCGGTGCGGTGCGCCGTCCGCTTTACCGCGCGCCGGCGTCGCTTCGTCCGCCGATTCGTCGACGATCAGCGAAACCGCGTCGCCGGGCAGCGGGGTGAGCTTTTCGTGGCGCAGCGTGCCGCGCGCGGGGCACACGACGGTGTCACCGGCGCCGAAGCGGCAGTTATCCGGCGTGGAGAAAAGGCGGACCTCATACAGTCCGCCGATTCCGCGCAAAATGATGCCGTACGCTTTCATCCGACCACCACTCCGGACGCGTCAGACTCGGACTCGACAGAAACCGTCGACTCCTCCGCCGTGTCGGCATCCGTTTCGGTTTCCGGCGGTTCCGTCGCAGGCGGCTCGGTGACCGGCGCTTCCGTCACAGGCGCTTTGGTCACAGGCGGCCCGGTGACCGGCGGCTCAGTTACGGGCACGTACGCCTCTGTCGACTGTTCCTCGCCGGGCTGGACGCCGTCGGGTCCGCCGCTGACGGTGAAATCGATCTTCGACCACTGCTCCGCTTCCGTGAACGCGATGACAGACTGCTCGAGCACCTGCCCCTTCGGCTTCGATGACTTGACGTACTCGACGTCGCCGGGCAGAAGCTTCGACTCGATCAGCTCGCGCATCGCCTCCTGCTCCGTCATGCCGACAAACTGCGGCACGCTGACGCGCTTGATGTCCGTGCCCGCACTGACGTACAGCGTCACCGTGTCGCCGGGGGAGCAGATTGTTCCGGCGACGGGATCCGTGCGGATGATGTATCCTTCGTCATATGCGTCGCTCGTCTCGCGCTCGACTTTCGGGTTCAGCCCGAGCGCGCGCAGCTGCTGCTGCACGGCGCGGTACTCGAGCACGGTGACGTCGGGCATTTCGATCGTCTCCGCGCCCTTCGATATGGTGAGTATCACGTTAATCTTTGACTTTTTCGCGGTCGCCTTGCGCGTCTCGCCCTCCTTCGGGTTCTGATCTATGATCTCGCCCGCGGGCGCGTCGGACGGCTCGTATGCCAGCTCGACCGTATAATAATCCGAATTCTTGAACCATTCGGCCAGTTCGGAAGTCCACATCGAGCCGACGAACTTCGGTATCGTCTTCTTCTCGGACGTGTCGAGCGATTCGTTGAAAAGGAGCGTGGACAGTATATAGTAACCGGAGATGCCGGCGACGAGCAGAAACGCCGTCGTCACCCCGAGGATTATCGGCAGAAACGTCGCTCTGCGGCGGCGCGCCGGCTTGTCCTCCTGCTTTTTCTCTTTCTCCGCGCGCTTCTCCTTATCCGCGGGTCTGCGGAAGACAGTCTTCGGGTTCTCGCGCAGCTTTGTGACGCAGCGGAGCATCTCCGAAGCGTTCGCGAAGCGGTCCGCGGGATCCTTCTCCATCGCGGTCATGATGATCTGCTCGAGTCCGACCGGTATCTCGGGGTCGATCGAGCGCGGCGGCGCGGGTTCGTCCGACACCTGCATCATCGCGATGGCGACGGTGGAGTCTGAGTTGAACGGCAGCTTTCCTGTCGCCATCTCGTAGAGCATGACGCCGAGCGAGTAGAGGTCGGAGCGGGCGTCGATCTTTTTGCCCGTCACCTGTTCGGGGCTGATGTAGAAGACTGTGCCGATCGCCTTGTCCTCCATCGTGACAGTTTCGGCGTTCGGCAGCTTTGCGATGCCGAAATCCATCACCTTAATTATGCCGTTCTGGAGGATCATGATGTTCTGCGGCTTTATATCCCTGTGGACAATTCCCTTGGAGTGCGCGTGCTCGAGCGCGTGGAGTATCTGTTCGGCGTACGATATGACCTCGCGGTAGCTGAGACGCCCCTTGCGCGTCATGTAGTTCTTGAGCGTCACGCCCTCGATGTACTCCATGACGATATATTTGGCGTTGTCCCTCACGCTGACGTCGTATATGTTTACGATGTTCGGATGGGATAGCATGGCGACGGCCTTGGATTCGTTGATGAACCGCTTTACCGACGGCACGTCGGACGCTATCTCGTCCTTGAGAACCTTGACCGCGACGGTTCGGCGCATGAGAAGATCGAACGCCTTATAGACGACGGCCATACCGCCGACGCCTATAATGCGCTCTATTTTATAACGCGAATCGAAAACGCAGCCTACGTATTTTTCAAATTGATCCATGTTTATTCCCGGATAAGCGGAAACGGGCAGCCCGCGTCCGCTTTATTGGTTTTTATTTCACGCGCGCGGCAAATCCGCACCGCGTGATTTAAAGTGAAGCGCTACGGCTCTATGACGACTACCGTTATGTTGTCCGAGCCGCCCGCGCCGTTAGCCATATCGACGAGCGTGCGCGGCTTTTGTTCCGCCGGCATATCGGAGCGCAGTATGCTTATAATGTCCGCGTCGCTCACATGGTTTGTGAGGCCGTCCGAGCATATAAGCGCGCGCGAGCCGGACGGGAACGGGCGGACGAAAAAGTCCGATTCGACTTTCGCATCCGTCCCCACCGCACGCGTGATAATGTGGCGGCTGCGCGAAACACGCGCTTCCTCCGGCGTCAGCTTGCCGTTATCCACAAGGTACTGCACATAGCTGTGGTCGTGGCTCACCTGTATCAGTTCGCCGTCAGGCGTTAAAAGATATACGCGGCTGTCGCCTATGTTCGCCGCATAGAGCGTCTCTCCGTTTATTACGACCGCGGCGAGCGTCGTCCCCATGCCGTGCAGCGTCTCATCCGCGGCGGCGGCGCTGAAAACCGCCGTGTTAGCCTCCGCTGCCGCGTCCGTCATGGCTTCACTGTACGCTTTTTCCGAAAATCCGGAAGCGCCGGCGGACAAAAATTTTTTCAAGCTGTCGGCAAATGCGTCGGCCGCGATGCGCGACGCAACAGCGCCGCCGCGCGCGCCGCCCATGCCGTCGCAGACGACGGCGAAAGCGATGCCGTCTCCCGCGTCATAAATGCGAAAGCTGTCCTGATTACTCAAGCGTTTTCGGCCTATATCGGAAAAACCGTTCAAATTCATATGAGAAGGTCCCCCGCAAACAAGATTGGTTGGCGAAATTAAGTCGTCGGCGGTTATCTGCCGGCGTTTACGAAGATGCGGCCGTTCCAGCCGCGGTGCAGATCGGCGATCTCGCCGATGTCCCCGCGCGCCGCGAGCGGTACGTCGAGGTACGCCGACTGCTCGAGCACGACCGCGGCGTCGCCCTCCGCGAGCTCGAGCGCCAGCACGCCGCAGCCGTCCTTCGCGTCGTCCGCAGCGTCCGACAGATCGTCCGTGACGGGTATATATTCGATGTCCTCCGGCACGACGGCAAACGTGCGTGTTGTCGACGCGAGCTTTGTCACATCCGGCAGATCATCCGGTATGCGCAGCGGGGTATCGTCGACGGCGGCGCGGACGGCTGCGATATGAGCGGGCGTCGTGCCGCAGCAGCCGCCGAGCACGGCGACGCCGGACTCGAGGAAGCGCCGCGCGTATTCTCCGAACTCGGCTTCGCCGAAGTCGAAGACGTCGGCGCCGTCGACCTTTCGCGGCTTTCCGGCGTTCGGCTTCGCGATGAGCGGCACGCCGAGCGCGGCGGCATAAGGCGCTAACGGCTTTAAAGCCTCGAGCATTTCGGCGGGCCCGGTTGAACAGTTGAAGCCGAACGCGCACGCGCCCGCGTCCGCGAGCGTTATAAGGCTCGCGAGGGGGTCGTCGCCGGACATCGTGCGCGCGCCCTCAAGCGTCAGCGACACGAATACGGGCTTATCGGAGACGGCGCGGACGCCGAGCAGCGCCGCCCTCGCCTCCGCAGCCGAAAGCTGCGTTTCAATGAAGAAGAAATCGACGCCGGCGAGGTCGAGCGCAGCCGCCTGCTCCGAAAATATCCTCACGGCGTCCTCGAACGGCGTATCGCCGTACGGCTCGAGCAGTAACCCCGTCGGCGATATGTCGCCGCCGACGAAGCGCGTCCTGCGTTCCGCGTCGACGGACACGCCGGCAAGGCGCGCGTTGACAAGCTGCACGCCGTCATGCGTGCCGTGGCGCTCGAGCTGCGGCGATGTGCATCCGAACGTCGGCGCAAGGCACGCGTCGGAGCCGCGCTGTGCGTAGTCCGACTGCAGCGAGCGCAGCGCGCCGGGGTTATCGAGGACGAACTTCTCCGTCGCTTCGCCCGGCTTCATTCCCGCGGCCATCAGGTTCGTGCCCGTTGCTCCGTCGAGCACGAACGGCAGCGGAAAGTTCTTCGGGAAGCGATAGTATATATCGTGATACTCCATATTGCAGTTCCGTCCTCATCTATTATTGCCCTGCGGCACCGCGAAATAACAACATCACGGCACCGGCATTAACGCATAAAGCAAAGCGCTGCGGCGATACGCGCATCGAAATCCGTCAAAACGTCCCCGAAAGCGCGCGCCGGCATAAATACTCATAATAATTATACCTCAAATTGCGCCGCGGCGCAACCGTTATATTGACTTTCACGCCAAAAAAGGGTATAATAGACAGGATGTTAACCGTCTTTGCAAAAATCACACGGAGGTCTTTAAAGTAAACTAATGGACAAAGAAACGATGCGCTCGCTCGCGCTTGTTGCGAACGACATACGCATGAGTATCATCGACGAGGTTCACTCCGCCAAGTCCGGCCATCCGGGCGGATCTCTCTCCATCGCCGACATACTCGCTTATCTTTATTTCAAGGAAATGAAGATCGATCCGAAAAACCCTCGCGATCCCGACCGCGACCGCTTCGTGCTCTCTAAAGGCCACTGCTCTCCGGCGATGTATGCCGTCCTCGCGCACCGCGGCTACTTCCCGGTTGAGGATCTGAAAGGCTTCCGCTCCACCGCGTCGTACCTTCAGGGCCACCCCGACATGAAGGGCACGCCCGGCGTCGACATGTCCTCCGGTTCGCTCGGTCAGGGCATCTCCGTCGCATGCGGCATGGCGCTCGCCGCCAAGCTGACGGGCAAGAGCTACCGCGTTTACGCGATGCTCGGCGACGGCGAGACCGAAGAGGGCGAGGTCTGGGAGGCGGCGATGTTCGCCGCCCACTACAAGCTCGACAACCTCACCGCGTTTGTCGACTTAAACGGATTGCAGATAGACGGCGCCACCGCGGACGTCATCGGCCCGGAGCCGCATGACAAGAAGTTCGAGGCCTTCGGCTGGAACGTGCTCTCCATCGACGCGCACGATTTCACGCAGATCGAGGCCGCCGTCAACACCGCCAAGGAGTACAAGGGCAAGCCGACCGTCATTCTCGCCCACTCGACAAAGGGCAAGGGCGTTTCCTTTATGGAGAACAACGCCGCGTGGCACGGCTCCGCCCCGAACGACGAGCAGTACGAGCAAGCTATGAACGACCTGAAGGCCGTCAGAGCGGCTATATGACGTCAGAAAAGCAGAGGGTGAAAATATAATGGCAGATAAGATCGCAACGCGCGAAGCATACGGCAACGCGCTCGCCGAATTCGGCGAAAAATATGAAAATCTCGTAGTCCTCGACGCCGACCTTTCCGCTGCGACAAAGACAGGCGTTTTCAAGAAAAAGTTCCCGGACCGCTTCTTCAACTGCGGCATAGCCGAAAACAACCTGTTCTGCGTGGCCGCCGGACTCGCGACCACCGGGCTCATACCGTTCGCATCCACTTTCGCGATGTTCTCCGCGGGCCGCAGCTTCGAGCACATCCGCAACGCGATCGGCTACACGCACCTGAACGTCAAGATCGGCGCGACGCACGCGGGCATCACCGTCGGCGAGGACGGCGCGACGCATCAGTGCAACGAAGACATCGCGACGATGCGCACGATCCCCGGCATGGTCATCATCAACCCCGCGGACGCGACCGAGGCGAGAGCCGCAGTCGAAGCCGCCATCAAGCACGAGGGGCCCGTCTACCTCCGTTTCGGGCGTCTCGCCGTTCCCGTGCTCTTCGACAAGGACACGTATAACTTTGAGCTGGGCAAGGGCATCGTCATGGCCGACGGCTCCGACGTCACGATTGTCGCGACCGGCATCGAGGTCGCCGAAGCTCTCAGCGCGCGCGAACTGCTCGCGGCCGACGGCATCAGCGCGAGAGTCGTCAACATCCACACTATCAAACCGCTCGACACCGAGCTTGTCTTAAAATGCGCCGAGGAGACCGGCGCCATCGTCACCGCCGAGGAGCACACGATCATCGGCGGACTCGGAGAAGCCGTCGCGGCCTGCACCGCGGAGGACCGCCCCGTGCCCGTGCTTCGCGTCGGCATAAACGACGTGTTCGGCCGCTCCGGCCCCGCGAAGGAGCTTATCAGCTACTTCGGGCTCGACGCGTCGGCTATCGCCGCGAAGGCGAAGAAAGCCGTTGCGCTCAAGAAGTAAAGACCTCCGAAGAAGTAATTGCGCTGTATTAAATCGCCATATAAAAGGGAGAGCCGCGCTCTCCCTTTTTTTGTACGGCTGAATAAGAACGCGCCGACATGCGGGTTTTCTCACGTATATACCGAATACGCACCGGTATGC
>DBRA01000058.1:18896-19363 GCA_002305445.1 Clostridiales bacterium UBA1380
GGCTGTGGTATAATGCATATATCATCATCGGCTGTCGAAAGGAATTATAAAATGCAGAAGGTAAAGCGCGCCGTCATACTCGCGGCGGGGCTGGGAACGCGCATGCTGCCCATCGCCCGCACCGTTCCGAAGGAGATGCTGCCCGTAGTCGACCGGCCTGCGTTCGATTACCTCGTCGCCGAAGCCGCCGCTTCAGGCATCGAGGACATACTCGTCATCACCAACCGCGGCAAGGAGTCGATCGAGGACTACTTTGATTACTCGCCCGAGTACGAACAGCACCTCGGGTCGAAGGAGGGCGAGATCGCGCGGCTGCGCGAACCCGCGGAGCGGGCACGCGTCTACTTTCTGCGCCAGAAGACGCCCAAAGGTACGGGACACGCGCTGTTATGCGCCGAAGCGTTCGCGGCGGGCGAGCCGGTCGCGGTCATGTACGGCGACGATTTCATTCTGTCGAAGCGGCCGGT
>DBRA01000058.1:19399-32433 GCA_002305445.1 Clostridiales bacterium UBA1380
CGCGTCATGACGGCACGTTCGAGGTGCGCGATATGATAGAAAAGCCGACGCACGCGCAGATCATCACGAATTACAGCATTCTCGGCCGCCTGATATTGCCGCCGAAGATCTTCGACATCCTGCGCGACCTGCCGCGCGGCGCTAACGGCGAATACCAGATCACGGACGCGATGGGCGTGCTGTCGCGCTCCGACGGCATGACAGCCGTCGACTTCGAGGGCACGCGCTTCGACCTCGGCAGCAAGATCGGGCTGCTCGAGGCGAACATCGCGGTCGGGCTGACCCACCCGGAGACGGCGGAAGAGCTGCGCGCATACATCGAAGCGATCGTACATAAATAAACCTGAAGCGGAGCCGCAAAACATGCGGTTCCGCTTTTTTATCGGGTTATCATATGATAAAGCCGCGCAGTCGGATTTGCATACATGCCGATGTTGACTGCGCGGCTGTTTATCTATAGCAAAATATCGAGCAGCATCATCACAGCAAAACCGACGACAGCGGCTACGGTGCCCTCGCGCGACGAGGCCGCGGGCATCAGCTCGCCCGCAGATACGGCGACCATCGCTCCCGCGGCGAGCGCGAGAGCGAACGGCAGCGCGACTGTAGCCGCTCCGGCCGCAATGATCGCGAGCACCGCCGCGACCGGCTCGACCGCTCCGGACAGCACGCCGTATAAAAACGAGCGACCGCGGCTCATGCCGGACATTCGCAGCGGAACCGCCACAGCGGCGCCCTCGGGGCAGTTCTGCACGCCCATTCCGAAAGCAAGCGCCGCGGGACCTGCCAGAAACGCCAGCGGCACCGATGCGAATGTCTCCGCGTAACCGGCGGCGACAGCTTCCGTCACTGCGGCGGCGAAAGAGAGCCCGACCGCCATGCCTTCGGGAATGTTATGTATCGTGACTGCGAAGACAAGCGACCTGCAGCCGCAGTTTTCACGGTTGCCGGCGAAGCACGGCGCTATTATGTCGATGGCGACGATGATCAAACCGCCGATGACAAAGCCGAGTCCGACCGTGAGCGCCGTGTTCTGGCCGCACCGCTGCGCTTCAGTAACGGCCGGCAGTATCAGCGACCAAACAGACGCGGCGAGCATTACGCCCGCGGCGAATCCGATGGAAGCGCGTCTCGACTTCTCCCCTCCGCCCCTTGCGGGCAGGAATACCGCGAGCGCTCCGACGCTCGTCGCCGCGAACATGAAGCCGGTGCCGATCAGCGCATATAGTATTTTTATAAGCATATATTCTATAGTTATCCCCGTTGTGTCGATAAAGAGCGCCGCAGCCGGTGGGCGGCGCTCTCTTTATAGAATATGTGCCCGCGATTCTATGTGTTATTTCACTTACATTGTAACGCATTTGTTGACTTTTGATTATTATGTTGGTATAATATTGAATTATTATCTCATTTCTGTTTCAGCGGGTGTTCTTATGAGCGGTAACGACGAACGGGCCGAAAAAAAGATAGTGGCAATGTGCCTGCTTATTTACACGGCGATCTACCTCGGGCGGAAGAATTTCGCGGTCTGCCTGCCGGAAATGATAAGCGCCGGAGTGCTCGACAAGGTAGCCGGAGGTTTTATCGGGACGGGGTTTCTTGTCTTTTACGCGGCGGGCCAGCTTGTGAACGGTATTTTAGGCGATAAGCTGTCGCCGAAGTACATGCTGGCGACCGGTCTTGCCGGTGCGGGATGCGCGAATATCGCGATGGGGCTTTCGTCCGCTTATCCGGCGTTCCTTGCGATATGGTGCCTGTGCGGCTGGTTCTGCTCGATGCTCTGGTCGCCCATCGTGCGCGCCGTGTCGTCGTGGACGAACGAACGCGTCGCCGCATCTGCCGGCGCTTCCCTCTCGGTGACGATCCCCGCAGGAACGGTCGCGTCGTACCTATTATGCAGCGCGGCGCTCAGGTGGTCGACGTGGCGCGCGGCGTTCATAATACCGGGCGCGATGCTGGTCGCCGTCGCCGTCATCATCTTCATAGTCATGCACTCGCTGTCCGACCACATCAAGGCGCGCGAAGCCGAGTCCGCCGCGCGGCTTGACGACAGCAGCGGTGATGTCGCGCAGGGGCGGCTCGGCACGGCGGAGCTTCTCAAGCTGTGCGCAGCCTGCGGCATCGGTTTCGCGTGCGTCTCGATAACGATGAACGGCGCGTTCAAGGACGGGCTCGACATGTGGATACCGACGTTTTTAAGCGAGAACCGCGTCGGGGACGCCGCGACCGCGTCGCTCATCTGCTCGCTGCTGCCTGTCGCGGGTGTGTTTGGACCGTTCGTGACGAAGTGGCTCGACAGGAAGTTTTTCCGAAACGAACTGGCCTCGACAGGCGCGATGTTCGGTGTGTCGCTCTTATGCCTGCTCGCGGTTTACGCGCTCTCTAAATCCGAATCGGTCGCGGCGACTGTGTTCATCGTACTGTTTCTGGCCATATCCAGCGCGGCGATGCTCGGCGCGAACACGATGCTGCTGACATACATACCGTTCCGCTTCGCAAAATACGGCCGCGCGTCGACCGTATCCGGCGCGCTCGACGCGTTCTCATACGGCGCCGCGTCGGTGACGGGTGCGCTCACCGGCGCCGTATCGAAAAGCGGCGGCTGGGGCGCGGCGTTCATCCTGTTCGCGGCGTTCGCGGTCGTCGGCGCTGCGCTTTCATATGCCGGCGCCGGCAGGCTGTCGAGAATGAAATGAGTATTAGTGCGCGGTGATATTTATGAGCAGACGCAGCAAGATTTTCGAGTGTCAGGATTCTATTAAGTCACGCTGACGCCGTATGACCGTTGCGGTAAAGCTTCGGAAAATGAAGCGAAGGCTTACAAAAATATAAGGCTGTATCGCATTGATACAGCCCTTTTTTTATGTACTCGGCGCGCCGTTTATTCGTCGCCGTCTTCGGTTTCGGCGAATTTTATAAGCGGCGAGACGATGGATTCTTCGATTCTGTGGTCCTTTATGCTGGTGACTCTGATGTGCAGTCCGGCGGCGTCTACTTCGAAGACGTCTCCGTCATCCGGCACCATGCCGTACGAGCCGAACACGAAGCCGCCGAAGGTATCGTACTCCTCGACAGGCAGCGTGACTCCGAGCTCTATGCCGACCGCGGCGAGCGATACGGAACCCGATATGCGCCACGTCGTGTCGTCGACTTTCTCAAGCACGTCGGGCGATTTCTCCGATTCGCTGTCGCCGAGATCGCCAACGATCTGCTCGAGCAGGTCGTTCATCGTGACGATGCCGCTCATTCCGCCGTACTCGTCGAGCACGACGGCGAAGTGGTTCTTAGACGACTTCATCTGCCTGAACAGGACGTCCGCCTTGATGCTCTCCGGCACGAAGTGCGCCGGACGGACGGCGTTCGCGAGCACGGACGCGCGCGATTTGTCTTCGAGACGGAAGTAGTCCTTGACGTTCAGGATGCCGAGAACGTCGTCGGCGCTATCACCGCACACGGGGTACAGCGTGTGACGGCTTTCGTGGATTGTCTTTTCCCATTCTTCGGGCGAATCATCGGCCCAGAGCAGGGCGACGTCGGTACGGTGCGTGCAGAACTCGACGACGCTTACATTGTCGAACTCGAAAACGTTTTGAATCATCTCGTTTTCTTCTTCGTCAATGACACCCTTTTTGCTTCCCGCATCCGCCATCATGCGGATTTCGTCTTCGCTCACCTCTTCGTCCTGCGCATTCGGGTCGACGCCGCAAAGGCGCAGTATGCCGTTCGTCGATATCGTCAGAAGCCAGACGACGGGCGCGAACAGCTTCGCCACAAACGTGATCATCGTCGATATACCGAGCGCGACCTTCTCCGCGTTTTTCATAGCGAGCCGCTTCGGAACAAGCTCGCCGAGAATGAGCGTGAAGTATGAGAGGATGAGCGTGATCAGGATAACCGACGCGGTGTTTACGACGCTGCGGTCCGCCGACGGCACGACCGTTAAAAACCAATCCGCGAAGCGGTCGGCAAAGTTGTCGGCTGCGAAGGCGCTTCCGAGGAAACCGGAGAGCGTTATTGCGACTTGGATGGTCGCGAGGAAGCGGGCGGGCTGGCTTGTCATTTTGGACAGGCGGACCGCGCGCTTATCGCCCTGTTCCACAAGCAGCGCGATTCGGCTTTCACTTACCGATATTACTGCGATTTCCGCGCACGCGAAAACGGCGTTGCACGCGATGAGGATGAGCTGCAGTATGAGCTGACGCAATAGAGGGTCTTCCAAGGGAAAAATACTCCTTATAAAAATAATATTGTTTATTAGCGTGACCTCACGCATTTAGTATATTGTATAATAAACGCGTCATTTACGCAATAGAAAAAATACGTTTTTTTCACATAAGCGATACGATTTACTTGCCATATATGTTATTTTACGTGACAATATTTCATATTAATACATTTGCCACAGCAAAAAAAGGAGCGATCGCGAGGTCGCTCCTTTTTCAGACGGTTCAATAACCAATCAGCCTATCTTGCTGGCGTTGACCTTGATGCCGGGGCCCATAGTCGAGGCGATGACGCAGGACTTGATGTACTGGCCCTTCGCCGCGGCAGGACGCGCCTTGATGATCGCGCCCATAAGGGTGCTGAAGTTCTCGCCCAGCTTTTCGGGGCCGAAGCTGGCTTTGCCGATCGGGCAGTGGATGATGTTGGTCTTGTCGAGACGGTACTCGATCTTACCTGCTTTGGCTTCCTTGACGGCGCGGCCGACGTCCATGGTGACGGTGCCCGCCTTCGGGTTCGGCATCAAGCCCTTCGGGCCGAGGACGCGGCCGAGGCGGCCGATAACGCCCATCATGTCCGGAGTGGCGATGACGACGTCGTAGTCAAACCAGTTTTCCTTCTGAATCTTATCGACGAGGTCGGCTTCGCCGACGTACTCGGCGCCGGCCTCCTGAGCCTCTTTGGCGCGGTCGCCCTTCGCAAACACGAGGACGCGCACTTTCTTACCGGTGCCGTTGGGGAGAACTACGGCGCCGCGGACCTGCTGGTCGGCGTGGCGGGAGTCGACGCCCAGACGGACGTGCAGCTCGATCGTTTCGTCAAACTTCGCCTTTGCTGTGTCGCAGACAAGCTTCAGAGCTTCGTCGGTATCATACAGCTTCGTCTTATCGACGAGAGCGGCGCTTGCTTTATATTTCTTGCCTTTAATCATCGTTTCCGTCTCCCCTTATTCCTCTACCGTGACACCCATGGAGCGGGCGGTTCCGGCGATCATTCTCATCGCGGCTTCGATGGAAGCGGCGTTGAGGTCCTTCATCTTCGTCTCGGCGATCTGCTTGCACTGCTCCTTGGTGAGCTTGGCGACCTTCGTCTTGTTCGGGGTCGCAGATCCGGACTCGATGCCGCAAGCCTTCTTGATCAGCACGGGCGCCGGAGGCGTCTTGGTGATGAACGTGAAGCTGCGGTCGGCGTAGACGGTGATGACTACGGGAATGATAAGACCGATGTCGTTCTTGGTGCGTTCGTTGAACTCCTTGGTGAAGTTCGGAATCGAAACGCCGTACTGTCCGAGGGCCGGTCCCACGGGAGGCTGCGGAGTCGCCTTACCGGCGGGAAGCTGCAGCTTTATATAACCGGTTATTTTCTTTGCCATTTTAAGCTTATTCCTCCATGTGGTTTATTTCGGGACGGCATAATTTGTCCCTCCCACGTTATTTGCGCCGCATTCTGTGACGCGGCGTCGGTTGCCGGAGCGCCGGCGCTATCGCCCGCGCTTATTTTTTCTTTATGAATTTGGCTTCCATCTTGATCGGCATATCGCGGCCGACCGTTGCGACAATGACCGTGACCTCGCCCGTATCGGGTGATATTTCACCGAGCCTGCCCTCGTAGCCGGCGAATATGCCGTCGGTGATGACGACCTCGTCTCCGACAGCGAATTCCGTCGCCGGGACGTGCGTCTCCTCGATTATGGCCGCTGCTTCCTCGTCCGTCAGCGGAACCGGCTTGCTGCCGGGGCCGACGAAACCCGTCACGCCGCGTATATTGCGCACGACGTGCCACGACTCGTCCGTCATTATCATTTTCACGAGCACGTAGCTCGGGAATACTTTCTCTTCGACCTCTTTTTCCTTGCCGTCTTCGCTCTTCAGCGTTTTCTCGACCGGAATGCGGACGTCGAATATAAGATGCTGGAGCCCGCGGTTCTCTACTATCTTTTCAAGGTTCGTCTTGACCTTGTTTTCATAGCCCGAATAGGTATGTGCGACATACCATCTCGGCCCCGCGTTCAGTTCGTCGAAATCGCTCATTTTTTACAGTGAAATCAGGCTGCCGAGCCAAGATATGGCCCTGTAGAACACATTGTCGCAGAGCACAACGAACAAGGCGGAAACTATCGTAGTCGCGAGAACGAGCGTCGTGTTTCTTACGACGTCGTCTTTGTTCGCCCACGATATCTTCTTAAACTCGCTCTTGTATGCTCTGAACCAGGTCCCGAGTCTGACCGACAGCTTCGGTTTATCGGACTTCGGCTTCGCCGGCTTTTCGGCTTTCTTTTCTTCCGGCTTCTTTACGTCCTTGTTTTCTATATCTGCCATCTCATTTAGCCTTTCTTACTTCGATTCCTTGTGAACCGTGTGTTTGCGGCAGAACCGGCAATACTTGCTGAGTTCGAGTCTGTCGGGATCGTTCTTCTTGTTTTTCATCGTGTCGTAGTTGCGCTGTTTGCATTCCGAGCACGCCAGCGTGATCTTTACCCGCATTTCGGCACCTCCATGTCAATCAAATTTGCGCTACGCGGCGCATATAAAGTACCTCCCTCGCGCGGCGATTATGCGGCAGGCGGTCGGGCAAGCCGTTTTTATGCCGCACAAAAAAAGAACTCTCCGCGAGAGGTATAGCTATTATATACCAGATCGCGGAGATTGTCAATAGATACGCGGTATTTATTTATTTGGTATTATTTCGGAATGCGCTGAAAGAGCGCTTGTTAATCGCTTTGTGAAATGCGGTTGATCGCGGATGTCGATGCGGGGGCTGACGGCTGCTTTAACTTACCGCCGTACGTACGCCTGACGCAGCCGCGCGCACTACTCCGCTCTTTTCTCCGCCAGCGCTTTCTCGATCATCATGTCCTTGACCTTCATCAGGCGCGTGATGTTGCCGCGTTCGTTTTCGTCGAGTTTCATGCGTATTGTCTTTATCGCGGTCTCGAGCCGCGGGATCATGATGTATTCGAGCGCATTGACCCTGCGCCGCGTGCGCTCTATCTCCTCGCACAGCAGCATAGCCGTCTTTTCGAGCTGCGCAAGCCGGACGAGGTCGGCGGTCATGTCGGACAGAGCCGCGACGGCGTCGTCGAGCGCGCCGGTCGTGAACGCGTAGCCGTAGTTGGCGCCGGCGGCGCCCGCCGGCGCGTCGGACGTATAGCCGAACTCCGGGACGACGACGCTCATGATGTTGCGCTCGCCGATACGGAGAGTGCCGGACGCGCGCGGCAGCATCAGCGCTTCGGTCAGCATCAGCTTGTCCGTTTCGGCGGACGCGGCGGCGAGCGCACCGTTATACGCGGTGAAACGCGCCTCGAGCGACCGACGCAGCTCCTTCGCCTCGCGCACGATCTCGAGGAACTGCTTCATCATCCCGTCGAGTTTGTCCTTCAGCAGCTTATGGCCTCTGCGCGCGGCGTTGTGGCGCGTCTTAAGCTTTTTCAGCTCCATGCGCGTGGGGCTGAATTTTATTTGTGCCAAAATATCACCGCCCCTTCGTTTCCGGCGTCATTTATTCGGGCCAGTACTTGTCGAGTATCTCGGGCTTTATGCGCTTCATCTCCGAGCGCGGCAGCAGCTTTAAAAGCTCCCACCCGAGATCGAGGGTCTTTTCTATCGAGCGGTTCTCGTTGAAGCCCTGGTTGATATAGCGCGCTTCGAACTCGTCGGCGAAACGCGCGTACAGGCGGTCGACCGGCGTCAGCGCGGCCTCGCCGAGAACCACCATCAGCTCCTTCGCCTCCTTGCCGCGTGCGTAGGACGAGAACAGCTGGTTCATCGTGCCCGAATGGTCGGCGCGGGTGCGCCCCTCGCCGATTCCCTTGTCCTTCAGTCGCGAAAGCGACGGCAGCACGTCGACGGGCGGCGCGTAGCCCTTGCGGTGCATCTCGCGCGAGAGGATGATCTGCCCCTCGGTGATGTAGCCCGTGAGGTCCGGTATCGGGTGCGTCTTGTCGTCCTCGGGCATCGTTAAAATCGGTATCATCGTGATCGAACCGTTGGAGCCCGCCTTGCGCCCCGCGCGCTCGTACATCGACGCGAGGTCGGTGTAAAGGTATCCGGGGTAGCCGCGGCGGCCGGGGACCTCCTTGCGCGCCGCCGACACCTCGCGCAGCGCCTCCGCGTAGTTGGTGATGTCCGTGATGATGACGAGCACGTGCATGTTCCGTTCGAACGCGAGGTATTCGGCCGCGGTAAGCGCCATGCGCGGCGTCGATATGCGCTCGATCGCCGGGTCGGAGGCGAGGTTGACGAACATGACGGCGCGGTCGATCGCGCCCGTCTTCGCAAAGTCGGATATGAAGAAATCCGCTTCCTCGAACGTTATGCCGACGGCGGCGAATACGACCGCGAACTGCGTTCCGGAATCGGCGCTGCGGACCTTCGCCTGACGCGCTATCTGCGCGGCGAGCTGCGCGTGCGGCAGGCCCGACCCAGAAAATATCGGGAGCTTCTGGCCGCGGACGAGCGTGTTCAGGCCGTCGATCGTCGAAACGCCGGTCTCGATGAACTCGGACGGGTATCTGCGCGCGGCGGGGTTTATCGGCGTGCCGTTGATGTCGCGCATCGCCTCGGGTATTATCTTCGCGCCGCCGTCGATCGGCTCGCCCATGCCGTTGAAGACGCGGCCGAGCATATCGGCGCTGACGCCGAGACGCACGCCGTGTCCGGTGAAGCGCACCTTCGAATGCTCGAGGTTGATGCCCGCCGCCGACTCGAAGAGCTGAACGAGCACGTTCGCCCCGTCGACTTCAAGGACGCGGCATCGCCGCACCGAGCCGTCCGGCAGCTCGATCTCGCCCAGTTCGTCGTATTTGACGCCTTCCACGCGGCGTACGAGCATAAGCGGGCCGGCGACTTCTTCTATAGTTCTGTATTCGCGTATCATAATCGGCGCAAAGCTCCTTTTACGGTCTTTCGGAAATACGGGCGACAGCATCGCCCGCTATTAGCGCATATGCATTCTGTAGACTGCATATTTTACGCAGGAACTGCCGCATTACGGCCGGTTCTCGTGTCATCACGCGAGAGACGCCGTCTCGCGGTCGATCTGCGCCTTTATCGCGGCGTATTCGGCTTTGCAGTCCGCCTCGGGCACCGACTTCGCGCGGCCGATGCGCTCTCTTACGCCGAGCGCAGCCACTTTTTCGATATCGGCGCCGCGCCGGAGCGCTTCGGCCGCCCTGTCGCGGAAGTATAAGATAAGATCGACCAGCGCCGCCTGCTTCGGCAGCGTCGAGTACGCGTCGGTATCGTCGAAAGCGTCCTGCATCAGAAAGTCCTCGCGAATCGAGCGCGCGGTCTCGAGCGTAAGGCGGTCGGCGGGCGACAGCGCGTCCATGCCGACGAGCTGCACGATCTCGTTGAGCTCGTTCTCGGCCTGAAGGATGCGGCCGAGCTCGGCGCTCTGCTTCATCCAGTCGCGGCTGACGTTGCGCTCATACCACAGCTCGAGGCGGTCCTTATAAAGCGAATACGAGTCAAGCCAGTTTATCGCCGGGAAGTGGCGGCGGTACGCGAGCGACGCGTCGAGCCCCCAGAAGACCTTGACAATGCGCAGCGTCGCCTGCGAAACCGGCTCCGATACGTCGCCGCCCTGCGGCGACACGGCGCCGATCGCCGTAAGCGTTCCGCGCCGTTCGTCCGAACCGAGGCAGACGTAGCTGCCGGCGCGCTCGTAGAACTGCGCGAGGCGCGACGTCAGGTATGCGGGGTATCCCTCCTCGCCGGGCATCTCCTCGAGACGGCCGGACATCTCGCGCAGAGCTTCCGCCCAGCGCGACGTCGAGTCGGCTATGACCGCGACGCTGTAGCCCATGTCGCGGAAATACTCCGCGATCGTTATGCCCGTATAGATCGACGCTTCGCGCGCCGCGACGGGCATATCCGACGTGTTGGCGATAAGAACCGTGCGCTTCATAAGGCTTTCGCCCGTGCGCGGGTCTTTGATCTCCGGGAACTCGTTCAAAACGTCGGTCATCTCGTTGCCGCGCTCGCCGCAGCCGATGTAGATGACGATATCGACGTCCGACCACTTCGCGAGCTGGTGCTGAACGACGGTCTTTCCGCTTCCGAACGGGCCGGGGACGCACGCAGTGCCGCCCTTCGCGAGCGGGAACAGCGTGTCTATCGAGCGCTGGCCTGTGATCATCGGCTCCGTCGGCGGCAGCTTCTTCGCGTACGGGCGCGCTCTGCGGACCGGCCACTTCTGCATCAGCCCGACGTTGACGGTGCCGCGCGCGGTCTTTATCGCGCCGATGCTGTCGTCGACGGTGTATTCGCCGCTGAGCACGGCTTCGACGACGCCGTCCGCTCCGGGCGGCACCATGATTTTATGGCTGATTACCTCGTTTTCCTCGACGACGCCGAGAATGTCGCCGGATTTCACCTCGTCCCCGGGGTGCACCTCCGAACGGAACTTCCAGCGCTTTTCGCGGTCGAGCGCGGGCAGATCGAGCCCTCGTTTTATATTAGATCCAGCGGCTTCGCGCATCGCCGTGAGCGGGCGCTGAATGCCGTCGTATATGCAGGATAAAAGCCCCGGCCCGAGCTCCACGGACAGCGGCGCGCCGGTCGAGACGACCCTGTCGCCGCAGCCGAGCCCGGCGGTCTCCTCGTAGACCTGTATCGACGCGCGGTCGCCGTGCATTTCGATTATCTCGCCGATAAGCGCGTCCTCTCCGACGCGCACGACGTCGAACATGTTCGCCTCGCGCATTCCTTCGGCGACGACGAGCGGACCCGATACTTTTACGATCTTGCCATCAGCCATGGTTATGTGAACATCCTTTCATCAACCGGCAGTGTGCCTGCCTCAGCGGTCAGTTGTCTTTGAATATGATATCGGCGCCGATCGCGCGTTCGACCGCGCGGCGCAGGTTGGCTTCGCCGTAGCCGCCGCCCTTTTTATCCGGTATCGGAATGATCGCCGGCAACGGCGACGACGAGTACGACGCGAGCACATCCGCGCACTCCGGCGCCGACGCGTATGTCTGCGTCAGATATATGACAGCGAAGCCGTCGCGCGCGAGCTTTGCGACAGCCTCGGCCGCTTCGCGCGCGTTTTTCGCTTCGTAAACCTCGAAGCCGACCGCCATGAAGCCGAGGACGCTGTCCCTGTCGCCGACGACCGCTATGCGGCCTGTTTTTTCATCTTTTCCGTTCATTCTAAACCGCCTTTCGGACCTCGCCGTCCGTCGCTCCGCCCGCAGTCGCAAATGCAAGCTCCGCGCTGCGCTTCCGCGCTGCGCGCGCTTCCCTCGAGCGCGCGTCGATATGCGCCGCGAGCACCTCCGCGCCGAACACCAGGTACCGGACGGAGTCGAACAGCTCCGCGACGAGCGCGTCGAGCGCAGCCTCGGTTCCGGCGATGTCGCTTTTCAGCGCGCGACCGTAGACGGTCGGCGCCAGCAGGTTCTTCAGCGCGTCCGCGTCGGGATACGCCTCTTTTATCGCGTCGCTCGGTATCGCCCCTCCCGGAACGAGCGTGCGGGCGAGCAGCCCGGACGGCGCGCCCGAGCGCGCGAGCCTCATGCTCGCGCCGATGTTGACGGCGTCGGCGCGGCGGCGCACATACTCGCACAGCAGCGGAGAGCCGCACTTCTTCGCGCCGTCCGCCATATCCTCAAAGCAAGCGCGGTCGATCGGCAGGTCGATCGCCTGCGGGTCGCGCCGCTTCGAGTAATCCTCGAGAGCGGCCGGAACGGCGCTCCTCATCGCGGGCGGCAGCGGCGAAAAGTCGCGGTCGCGCACCATCGCGAGCACGGCGTCGGGCGGCACAGACCCTGCGGCGGATAAAAGGTCGGCACAGTCTATGCCGCGCAGCTGCGCCTTTATCGCAGTCTTTACGTTGACGCAGTCAACGGGATACAGCATAAAGTCAAGCAGCTCCGGCTGCGGCGCGGCCTCCCGCATGAGCGCGGCGGCCTTCGCGGTCATGTCGGCGGCAGCGCGCTCGACGTCGTCGTCCTCGCCGACGGCCGTACCGCGAAGAACGGCGACGATCTCCGCGTCGCTCTTCGCGCTTTTTATTTTCGCGACGCGCTGTTCCGACGACTCAGGCCCTTCGGAGGCGCGTATTCTCGCGGATGCATATGCGTAATCGGTATCGCGCAGGTCTATCGCCCCCTTCGCATGTTATCGCGTTCCATGGCTTCAGCCGTGCAGAACGGCGTCGAGCTTCGGATCGAGTTCGTCGCGCAGGCTGTCGATCAGCAGCGAAAGCGAGCAGTTGATCTCGACCTCTCCGCAGACAAGAATGAACCCGCCCTCGATGTCGGCGGTGCGCTCGGAAAGGCGCAGCGACTTCGCGGCGGCGGCGAACGCGTCGGCGGCGTCCTTTTTCCTGCGCACGAGCGCGATTACGGCGTCGCCGTTTTCGGCGCGGTCCTTTTGATTCATGACAATCTCCGCCGTCTCCGCGCCGTCCCCGTCGTCAAAACCGTCGGACAGACCGGGCGCGGCTACCCTCTCCGCGAGCGCCGACGCGAGAAGATCCGCCAGAAACTGACGGTAGCTCTCCTGCGGCAGCGAAATCAGAGCGTTCAGCGCGTCTTTATATACTTCGTCTATGTTCGCGGCGCGCGCCGACAAAAGCGCGCTGCGCTTCGCCGTCTCGGCGCCGGATACGGCGCGCGAGCGCACGGCGTCGCATTCGCGTTTGACGGCGGCGGCGCGGGCTTCGAACAGGCTCTTCGCCTCGGCTTCGGCCGCGGCGATGATATCGTCCGCCTCGGCTTTCGCCGCCGCTCTCGCCGCGTCCGCGTCAGAGCGCGCCGAGGCGAGAATCTTTTCGATGATTTTATCGAGTCCTGTCATAGGAGG
>DBRA01000058.1:32457-33091 GCA_002305445.1 Clostridiales bacterium UBA1380
GAGCGCGGCGGACGTGATGGCCTTACCGACCTCGCCCGGGTGCTTTGATATGAGATTGATGCCGGCGGCGGATACTCTGCCCTGTTTAACGGCGGAGAAATAACCGACGATTGCGACCGGCAGCGACGACATTAAGAAGTACATGCCCTGCGCGTACGTCAGATCAAGCGGGCTGCCGCTTAAGATGCCGGTCTTGTAAATTATCATGAACGCGACGACAAGCCCGTATATGCCCTGTGTGCCGGGGAGCGCCTGGAGCAGCAGCGCCTTGCCGAATTTCGACGGGTCCTCGATCAGCATGCCGGAGGAGGCTTCGCCGACGAGTCCGACGCCCTTGGAGCTTCCCATGCCGGAGAGTATGGCGGCGAGCGCCGCGCCCATCACCGCGAGGTTGAGTCCGGAGAAGAGCTGCGAAAGCAGGTATGTGAAAGTGAAGTTTTCGGGCATGACTTTGTATCTCCTGTTATTAAATATGTTTTTTAACGACTCAGTTGAGATCCGGCAGCGCGCCGTATTTGAGCTCCGGCGAGAGCGGCGCGAACGGCCGCCCGCCGTCTTCGTAAAACTTTCCGAAAAATTCGATATACTGCAGTCTGCTCGTGTGCACGAAGCAGCCGAGCACATTTATAGCAAG
>DBRA01000058.1:33195-33793 GCA_002305445.1 Clostridiales bacterium UBA1380
GGTTCTTTTCATCCCTGCCCTGAGTCAGCACGAGCATCAGCACGCCGGCGGCGAGCATGATCTTTCCGGCTGTCGGCACGATGAAAACGAACGCGATTCCGGCGAAGACGAGGTACCAGCTTCCGACGTCGAATACTGCGTCGAGCGGTTTACCCGCCTTGCACAGGATGTAGAACTTTGCGCCGAGTCCGGCCATAAGGTGAAGCGCGCCGACGGCGAGCGACACCACAAGGAACGTCATCGGGTCGTTGATCGGGTTGAACCAGAGCGAGGGGTCGGGAGCGGTCTGCGCGCCGAGCATTCCGGTCGCGACGGCGGCGGGTATGTCGCCGAAATATCCGCCGAAGAGAGCGCCGCACACCATGCACGACACGCCGCAGATCGCAAACATGCGGATGAACTTCTTCATCGAGCCGGTCGGACGCAGCAGCTTCAGCGCCGCGACGCACAGGGCGGTCAGCACGAAGCCGTAGCCGACGTCCGCGAACATAAGCCCGAAGATCGCGACGTAGAATACGCTCATCACGGCGGTCGGGTCGAACGTGCCGTATGCGGGCAGCGAATAAAGGCCCACCACAGGCTCGAACGCGTCCGCGGG
>DBRA01000014.1 GCA_002305445.1 Clostridiales bacterium UBA1380
CCGAAGGATATGGGCAGAAGCAGCAGCGGCTCGAACTTTTTAGCTATAGCGAGATAAAACAGTATGCCGACTATGACATACATTATAAGAGTTTTCCAAAACAATACAGGATCTTCGCGGTAAAGGTGAACAGGGCCTATCGTATCTATAAAATTTGATATAAATGTCACTGAAAATCACGCCCCTTTAACGGTACGATACATATTTCTGCCCGCTCAGGAAAGCGTCGCGATGATGTCGCCAGCGTTTACCGAAGCGCCTTTAGTGACATTGATTGAAGCAACCGTACCGCCTTCGGGAGCGAAGATCTCGTTCTCCATCTTCATAGCCTCGAGAATGCAGACGAGGCCGCCCTTTTCGACCTTGTCGCCGACATTGATGTTGAGCTTGACAATTGTGCCGGGCATCGGGCAGGTAATTTTAACGGCACCGGCGGGAGCGTTCGCAGCGGCCTTCGGGGCTGCGGCGGGCGCAGGTGCTGCCTTCGGAGCGGGAGCGGCTGCGGGAGCAGGTGCGGCTGCAGAAGCAGGTGCTGCCTTCGGAGCGGCTGCGGTAGTGGGAGCGGCGGCTCCGTCGGCTTCCTCGACAATGACTTCGTAAACAACGCCGTTTACGGTTACATTATATTTTTTCATTGATATTTGCGACCTTTCTATAAAATTATATTGTATTGTGCCGTATTATTCGCCGTATCTGCTCCAGCCGGTTTTACGGCCGGCGCGTTTGAACGAGACGACGCGGAAGCCGGAAATAGGTTTATCTTCATAAGCGGCGATTGCGGCGGATATCGCGGCGATTATCGCGGCGTCGTCTGCGGTATTGACAGGTTCTTCGGCGACGGCGGACGGCGCTTCATCAACAATGGTCTGTACAGATTCTCCTGCGGTTATCTCGGCAGATTTAATCTTTTTCGACGGCAGTGTATAGAAGACGTACTGGAAGAGCTCCAGTGCTCCCCAAAGGATTATAAGGACCAAGAAAACGGTTCCCATGCCGATGCCGGTCATCTCAAGCGCATTCATCGCTTTTTCGCCGATCGTCATGCCGTTGTTCATCATCGACGTCATGTTTTGTGACGCGGTTTCTATCGCCTGTGTTTCGGTTACGGCTTCAGCGGCTGCACCGGCAACCGCGCCCGCCGATAGTAACGACAGTAAGTTCATTCTGACTCCTCCTTACAGAGGACGGTTGTCATGACGGCGTCCGCCGGCGTGTTTGTCTTTCGCCGCCAGCATGTTGACGGCGGCCGCGACGCGAGCGCGAAGCTCGGCGGCATCGATAATATCGTCCACCTCACCGGCAAACGCTGCTTCGACGGCGCTGCCCTTTGTCTCGTTCCATTCGGTTTCGAGCGATTCGCGCGTGTAGACGGAACCGTCCTTGGCCTTTTTGCCTATCTTATCGTTGAGCAGCAGAGCGACCGCGCTCTTAGCCGAGAGCGCACCTATCTTTGCCGAATCGAGTGCGTAAACGACGTCCGCGCCGAGCGACTTTGAGCCCATAAGCGTGAATACTGAACCGTACGCTTCGCCTGCGACGACTGTCACAAGCGGGCACTCGGCCGAAGCGTAAGCGGACGCAAGCTTGGAGAGCTCCGCCGGATAAGGCGACTTTTCCGCTTCAATGGTTGCGTCAAGGCCGCAGGAGTCGACGAGCGTAACTACGGGGATATTGTAACAGTCGCAAAAGCTGACAAAACGCGCGGCTTTGCGTGCCGCGGAGGACGTCAGTGCGCCGTTTTTTACGGCTTTATTATTCGCGACGACGCCTGTGACCGTGTCACCGAGTGATATAAATCCGACGCTAATCTCCGGTGCGTAACTCTTATATAATTCGAGATATGTGCCCTTATCCGCGATTGCGGTTATAAATGTTATAGCTTCGGTGCTGGCAGAATAATCGAAAGATACCGGCTTCGAGGGATTGTCGCCTATGGATAAAACGGCTGTGCCCTCGGAGTTGTTGGACGGCAGATACGAAATCAGCAGTCTTGCCGCGGAAATCATTTCGGTGTCGCCCTCGGACGACAGGGCCACAAGACCCGTAGACGAAGCGAAATCGTCCGTTCCGCCACCGCCGATGAGAGACGGGGCGTTTACATAGAGCGAACCTGTCTTTGAATTCATAACGATGAAATCGAAAAGGGAAGCGACTGTCGCGGCCGCTCCGGCGCAGATACCGCCGATCAGCGCTATCTGCGGGATAACGCCAGATGCTTTCGCTGCGCACGCCATAACGCGGCCGTAACCGGCAAGCGCCTTGACGCCGTCTCCGAGAGCGGCTCCTGCGCTGTCGAAGATACCGACTATCGGCGCACCGTTCTGCATCGCCAGCTTATATAAAGAGACGATCTTTTCCGCGTGTGCTTCGCTGAACGCGCCCTTTGTTCTTGAAAAGTCCTGTGCAAACGCAAACACGAGTCTGGAATCGACGGCGCCGTATCCGCAGATCACGCTTTCAAGTTCGTCGGGAGTGTTTACATCGAGCTCCGTAGCACGTCTTTTTACAAACGCACCGAGTTCCACGAAGGTTCCTTCGTCGAACAGAGCTGTGATTCGTGCGCGTGCGCTGGAACCCACCTCAGCTTCGCCGGAAACAAGATCGCGAAGGGCCGACGCTGTCTTTGTCTTAACATGCTTAAGCGCGGAGAGTATGGATTCCGCGTCAAAAACTGCCATATACCTTATACCTCCATAAAAAATACATAATTATAAAATAAATACCATTCTGCCCCCATTATATTAATTATATAACGTAATCAGTTCAATTGCAATAGAATGCGCCGACGTTTATAATTATTAACATTTATATTCTGTATTGTAACATAACAAAAATGTTATAATACAGCCAAAAACGAGGAGTATATTATGATAATCGATTTTCACACACACGCATTCCCGGACAAGCTGGCGCCGAAGGCTATGTCGCTTCTCGCATCGCGCGTCGACAGAGCGCCCACGACGGACGGAACCGTGTCCGGACTGCTTGCCCTTCTCGATAAAAACGGCATCGATCGCGCCGTTGTCGCCAACATTGCGACGAACCCGAAACAGGAGTACAACGTCAACAACTTCGCAATCGAGACGCTAGCCGAGAAAAGGCTGTATCCTCTCGGTTCGGTGCACCCTGACAGCCCCAACATACGCGCCGAGCTTCTCCGTCTGAGTGAGGCGGGAATCAACGGCATAAAGCTTCATGCCGACTATATGGAACACGATCTCGACGACGATGCGTTCGCGGTAATTTTCTCGACCTTGTGCGAGCTTGACATGTTTGTGCTTCTCCATTGCGGATGGGATCCCGTTTCGCCCGATCACACACATGCCGCTCCCGATAAGATCGCGCGCGTCGCCGAAAGATTTCCGTCGTTGAAGATAGTCTGCGCCCACATGGGCGGAACATACAACTGGGATGGAGTGGAGAATCTGCTCGCCGGAAAAAATCTTTGGCTTGACACTAGTCTCGCCGCGTCATACGGCTTATCGAAAGAGCAGGCGAAGCGGATCATAGACAAACACGGCGTCGACCGCATTCTCTTCGCGTCCGATACGCCGTGGGAAGAATCCGATGAATCAATAGCATATATAGAGTCGCTCGGACTGACTGCGGATGAAAAAGACAAAATATTCAGCAAGAACGCATTGAAGCTTCTTGAAAAATAAA
>DBRA01000006.1 GCA_002305445.1 Clostridiales bacterium UBA1380
ACCAAATATTGGCGGAGGAAATTCACCATGAAAAAGAACCGTATCACCTCGGCGATACTCGTTGCAATCATGTGCGCGTCAATTCTATCCGCTTGTTCACAGCAGTCCGATATCTCCGGAACGTCCTCCGGCGATCAGACGAGCCCGGATGTGACCGAAACGACGGCGGAGGAGACAACCGTCTCTTACTCGTCCCTGATTTCCGCAAAGTATGCGGATAAAAACTACGGCGGCGCGGAGGTCCGCGTCCTCGGCTTCGGCCCCGGCCACCATTTTTACAATTACGGAGCCGAGGGAGAGAACGAGCTCTGGTTTGCGGAGCAGTCCGGCATTCCGATGCAGGACGCCATATATCTTCGCAACACAAAAACCGAGGAGCTGCTCGGAGTAAAACTCAACGTGACCTTCGACAGCGCGCCGCAGAACACTATCAAGACGGCCGTGCTCGCCGACTCCGACGAATACGACATTGTTCTGAGCCGCTTGGATTATCAGGCGAACAACGCACAGGCCGGTATCTACCAAAACATAATGAACCTGTCCGCAATCGATACGAAGGACGCATGGTGGGACGCGGACGTCGTCGACAACTTTACGATACTTAAAAACAAGCTGTATTTCATCTCCGGCGACGGCAACTTCTACGACGACTACGCCGTTCAGGCGCTGTTCTTCAACGAAAAGCTCTTCGCCGAAGGCAATTACGGTTACGACCTTTACAACCTCGTGCGCGACGGAACTTGGACCTTCGATGTTTTTTACGAGCTTGTCACGAATACGACCCGCGACCTCAACGGCGACGGCAAGATAGACATCACAAACGATATGTACGGCTACACAGACAACGGCGGCATTATTCAGCACAGCCTTTACATGTTCGGCGACCGTCTCTCCGATAAAAACGAAAACGGCGAAATCGTCCTGCAGACGCAGAGCGAAAAGCTCGTCGATACCATCGATAAAATCTATAACTTCGTTCAGACCAAAACCGTTTTCGTCGGCGACAACAACGCCTCGCAGGCGGCGTTCGAGGAGGACCGCGTGCTGTTCTGCACGAATATGATAGGCACGCTCGCCGATCTGCGCGAAATGGAGTCCGACTTTGGCGTGCTTCCGATGCCGAAGGGCGACCCGTCGATGACGCGCTACTGCGCATACGTCTCCAACGGCTGGGCTACGGCGGTAGCTTTTCCGGCGACCGCCTCGGGCGAGGCGCTGACACGCGCCGCGCACGCGCTCGACGCGATGTACGCGTTCTCGAAGGACCTCGTCACTCCGACGCTGTACAACGTCATGCTCGAGTCCAAGCTCGTCCGAAACACCGATTCGCGCGACATGCTTTCGTATGTTTTCGCCTCGAAGGTGTTCGACTGGGCCGGTGACCTCGCCTGGGGCCAGAGCCTCGTCTCATCCGTCAATTCCCTCGCGTCGGCTGCCTCCAACAGCTTCACAGCAAACATGGAGAAGATAAACAAGGCGACGACAAAGCAGCTCGAGAAAATGATGGACGCCTACCGCGAGCTGCCCTGATTGAATGTGATAATAAAAAGAAAGGGCGTGTACGCCCTTTCTTTTTTGCGCATTAATTCTATTAAGCCGATAAGCATTATAATGTAAACGAAACCGGCTTGCTTTTACGCGTTCACCTTTCTGTATACCGGTATGCCGCCGCCCTCGTACGGGTGCTTGCCGGAGGCAACTATTTCGCCCGTGAAGTAGTCCGCCCATTCGCCGTCGGGCAGATAGACATCGCGGCCTTTTTCGCCCGATGCGATCGGCGCGACAAGGAGGCTGTCGCCGAGCATGTACTCGTCGTTTATCCCTCTCGCCGTCTCGTCCGACGTGTAGTCCGACACGAGCGCGCGGACAGGCGCGACGCCTTCGGCGCGGTAGCGCTTGAATGCGCGCGAAAGCTCCGGAACAAGCGCGCGGCGCAGCTCCAGCAGCGCGCGCACGTCGTCCTCGCAGCCGAACTTCAGCCACGGCGCTTCCTCGCAGTACCACGCGTTGATGACCGTCTTCGCGGAGAACACCGCCACCTGAAGCCGACGGATCAGATCGTCCTTCGAATCGGCGTGGCGCAGCTCGGGCGACCAGAGAAGGCCCGAGAAGCCGGAGTTGACCACACCCTGAATGAAGTCCTTCGGGCTGTACAGGTCGCTGTAAAGCGCGAACGGATACGGAGCCGCGAGCGCTCCGGCGTTGCGGACGTCACCGTAGGTGTAGGCGTCTTTATTGCCGCAGCAGCCGCACGACAGCGCCTCCTCGACGGCCTGCATATAGAGCGTGCCGAACAGCGAATGGTACTGCTCGCCGTCGGCGCCGGACGGGAAGCGCGCGCAGTTCGGGAACGACCAGCCGCCCGTGAAGTCGCTCGAGTCGCACTCGTCGAGCTTGAAGCCGTCGACACCGAGCGCCGTGAGCGCGGTACGCTGATAATCGGCGAAGATGCGGCGCGCGGCCGGTATCGCGAAGTCGGGCACGACGCCGCCCCAGACCTCGAACTCGCCCGAATACGGCTTCAGCGCTTCGTATATCGGCGAAGTCGGATGCGTGAACGCATGCTGCCACAGATTGACGTGGTAGCCCATCGAGCGCAGCTCGCCGACTGTCGCTGCGGGGTCCGGGAAGCGGCTCTTATCCCAGACGAACGAGCAGGAGTACGCGTGCGTCTGCCAGCCGGGCTCCAGCCCGATCACCGACACCGGCAGCGATTTATCGCGCAGGTAGCGGCCCATTCCGAGCACGGCGTCGGTATTGCTGCGCGAATGGCAGCGGTACATCGCGCCGAGGCCCCACTCCGGTACGTCGCAGCCACCGCCGGCGAGCATATTGTACTGCGCGACAATGTCGGTGATGGTCTTGCCTTCAATTATGTAAACGTCGACGCCGGGCGCGGACGGTATCTCGACCGCGATGACGCTCTCGCCGCCGCTGCGGGGAGCATAAAGCGCCGCCGTATCGGTCGCGATCTCGCCGCTGTCCTCCGCAGCGGCGGAGCCGCGAAGCCGCGCGCCGAAACTTAACTCGACATAGCGCGCGGTGTCGATATAGACGCCGTAACCGGCGGCCGACACGAAGAACGGCACCGGTGCGTGCGAGTCGCCCGTGTTCGCGACGGGGTCGGCGTTGACGCGCAGCGTCATCTTGCGGCCGCTGTGGTTGAAGCCTTTGAGCTGCAAACCCAGCCCGTACACGGGCTCGCCGCCGTACGGGAACAGCAGGCGCGTGCCGCGCGCTGTGCGCTCGAAGACGATCTTTCCGCCGTCGTAAGCGGTTGGGGTTTCGACATAGTTGAAACAGGGACAGAACGACGACGGGACGATTTTCTCTGGTTGACCGAAAGTAAACTTTTTCATCCGATGAACTCCGTTCCTTTTTATTTTAAAAAGCGGCGGCGCCGGCAAACCGGCGTCGCCGCTTTTTTAGATTATCAGTCAGCGGTATAATAATCGGCTATTTTTTCAACGTTTTTGAGAAGCGCTTTTTCGCTCTTGGCGTATTTCGACGCGACGTCGGTCTGCTTGTTCATGAGCATGTCGCGGAAGAGGTACGGCAGACGCACAAAGTTCGCTTCGCCGAACAGGTATGAGAAGTCGAAGCTGCGGCCCTTCATAATAATGTCGATCATGTTGGCAGTATCGGCGTCTTCCGAATACTTGCCCTTGAGCGCGATGTCGTAATAAGCCGGATACACGTAGCGATAGCTCTCGGCGGCGAGCGCTTCGGTGATCATGCCGACAAAGTCCGTATCCTCGACGGTCTTCGGCACGCAGAGAACGGTGTACTGGTCGCGGGCGTTTGTGAGGTAGTTTTTCTGCGCTTCGTCCCACTTCGGATACGGGAGAATGCCGTAGGCGTCGTCCATGTATCTGTATGTGTTGAAGGCGTCGTTAAAGATGCTCGGCACGAATACGACTTTACCGTCGGCAAACATCGGAACCTCGCCCTCGGCTTCGGCAGGAGCCAGTGTGCCGGTCTTATTATAATAGAAATCGGAAATCTTTTCAAGAGCGGAAACAGTTTTGTCCGTCATAAATTTCGGGGTCGGCAGGCCGTTCTCGTCCTTGCCGGATATCGGCTGGTCGAACGCGGCGAGCCATGCGTCGGAGCTAATGCCGGGATGAGCAACGTAACCGAAAATGTCGCCCTTATCCTTCTCGCCGTCGCCGTTAACGTCTGTGTATATATCGGAGCAGAGCGAGATGAAGTAGTCGATCGTCCACTTGCCGTCGTATACGGCGTTATAAAGAGAAGACGCGGTCATGCCGTTCTCCTCGGTGAGACGCATGTTGAAGAACATACCGTAAGTGAACAGCAGCGCCGTTACGTTTATATCGCCGGTGGCGGTATAGGCAATGCCGTTGAAGGTGCAGGTGTCGTTGGCGAGTTTGTTCCACCACGGCGCGGTGAAATCGACGTAATTGACGTCAAGCCAGTTCTGATACACACCCTTCGATATCGGCGAATAGGACATATACGCGAGGTGCGAAACAATATCCCAAGCGTTCTCGCCCGCGAGGATCGCGGTTGATGTCTGGTTAATCGTCTCGGAGCCGGACGAGAAGTTCGTCGGAACAATCTTGACGTTAAAACGCTCTTCGATCGCGATGTTGCGGTTGTATACGGCGTCGTTCGTCGCTTCGCCGGTCATATCCTCGACAAAAAACTCATAACCGACGTTTGTGTTCTGTGCAACTCTGTACTCGCGGCCTTCCCAGTTGTAATCGGGCAGCGAGTCCTTGATGTCGGCGCGGCCGGTTTCGGTCTGTTCTGCCGGCTCCGACGTTGTAGATGAACTTGTTTCGGATGTACCGGCGGCAGTGGTATCCGACGGGTCACCCGACTGCGAGCAGGCGGCGGCCGGTATAAGCAGCGCAGCAGCTATAATTGCCGCCAATATACGCTTGGACATTTTTAAATTTCTCCAAAGATATTTATTAAATGGGACACTTTTATATAATATAGCAATAAACGATATTAATCAAGGTTATTAAACCATTTTTACTTTTTATTAACATATTCGGATTTCTGCCGAAGGACGTTTACCGCTTTAGCAATTTAATACTTGCAAATTATGTCGGGCGATAGTATAATAGTACAATATCAATCGTTTACTGAAGATTTCGGAGATTTAAACATCGTCATGCCGATCACGGAGATACTGGAACAAAACGCGCGGCTTTACGGAAATGAAGTCGCTTTAATCGAGATAAATCCCGACCACGACCGCTCGCGCCAGGTTACATGGCGCGAATACGAACTCATCGAATCCGACGCGGAGTCCTATTACCGCCGTGAAATGACGTGGAATACATTCAACACCAAGGCAAACCGATTCGCAAACCTGCTTGTATCGCGCGGCATCAAGAAGGGCGACAAGGTCGCCGTGCTGCTGATGAACTGCCTTGAATGGCTGCCCGTATACTTCGGCATACTGAAGTCCGGCGCGCTCGCCGTGCCGCTTAACTACCGCTACACATCAGAGGAAATCAAATACTGCTGCGAGCTCGCCGAGGTCGACGCGATCGTCTTCGGGTTCGAGTTCATCGGCCGCGTCGAAGCGATCGAGCATCAGATGCCGCGTGTGCGCGAGCGCTTCTACGTAGGCGCCGACTGCCCCACCTTCGCGGAATCATACGCCGAGCTCTGCGCATCTCAGCCCGACACCGCGCCCGATATAATGATAACGGACGACGACTTCAGCGCGATCTACTTCTCGTCCGGCACGACCGGCTTCCCGAAGGCTATACTGCACAAGCACGCGGGGCTCGTTGCCTCCTGCGTCACCGAGAACAAGCACCACGGCCAGACGCACGACGACGTGTTCCTCTGCATCCCGCCGCTCTATCATACCGGCGCGAAAATGCACTGGTTCGGCAGCTTCCTTGTCGGCGGCAAGGCCGTGCTCCTGCGCGGCGTCAAGCCCGAATGGATAATCAGCACGGTTTCGAGCGAGAAGGCCACGATCGTCTGGCTGCTCGTGCCGTGGGCGCAGGACATACTCGACGCCATCGACCGCGGCGACATCGACCTGTCGAAGTACAAGCTCGACCAGTGGCGGCTCATGCATATAGGCGCGCAGCCGGTTCCGCCGAGCCTTATCCGCCGCTGGAAAAAGATGTTCCCTCATCACCAGTACGACACGAACTACGGCCTTTCCGAGTCGCTCGGACCGGGCTGCGTCCATCTCGGAGTCGAGAACATAGACCGCGTCGGCGCGATCGGCGTGCCCGGCTACGGCTGGGAGGTCCGCATCGTCTCCTCCGATATGAAGGATGTACCGGACGGTGAAGTCGGCGAGCTCGCCGTGCGCGGCCCCGGCGTCATGACCTGCTACTACCGCGACAAAGCCGCTACCGACGCCGTCCTCAAGGACGGCTGGCTCCTGACGGGCGATATGGCGCGACGCGAGGACGGCTTCATCTACCTCGTCGACCGCAAGAAGGACGTCATCATCACCGGCGGCGAGAACATATATCCCGTACAGATCGAGGACTTCCTGCGCGCGGACGACGCGATAAAGGACGTCGCCGTCATCGGGCTGCCCGACGCGCGTCTCGGCGAAATCGCCGCCGCCATCATCGAGGTCAAGGAGGGCTACACGCTGACCGAGGAGGAAGTGAACGAGTACTGTTCCGAGCTTCCCCGCTACAAGCGCCCGCGCAGGATCATTTTCGCGAAGATCCCGCGCAACCCCACCGGCAAGATCGAGAAGCCGAAGCTGCGCGAGATGTACTGCGGCAAGAACCTTGTCGAACGCGTGACGAAGAACTGAGATACATAACAAAAAGGACGCCTTCAGGCGTCCTTTTTGTGTTTCGATCCTTTTGCTTGCAGGCGCATCCGATACAGGCACGTCAATAGAATAACTCAACCGCCGCGCTTTTATACGCGCGTCAGCCGCAACCGGTGCGAACGTATACGCCCGACGCCGAATTATATACGTCAGCCGCAGCGCTCAAGCTCGAGCGCGCGCTTATACTTCGCGTACTTCTCCTCACCGGCTGCGGCGCGTATCGCCGCATCGTCGTCCGCGGCGACTGTGACGTTGCCGCGCTCGGTGAACTCGCCGCCCTTCGTCTCCCACGTATATTCGATTCTGCGCCCCGCGAAGACGTTGCCCTCGATAAGCGCGGACGGCGGTATCTTCGCGTGCCGGTCGGCCTTATAGAACGCGTCGATATCCGCAAGCGCGGGATAGCGGCTTATGTACGGCTCGGCTGCTCCGGACACGCCGGGCGCGATGTTGTAGAAGCGCTCGTACATCGTGTTTGTCACCATGTTGCGCCAGACGGGGTGGTCGCTCTGCCCGCGGCCGTCGATCTCCACGCCCGGCGAGCAGTCGACGCAGAGGTTGCCGCGAACGACGAAGTCGCGACCGCCGCCTAAGAAGAGCGCGCGGCTGACCTTGTAGAACACGTTGTCCTCCATCAGCGTTCCGGAAAGGCAGTCGTCGTTGTATATGCCCATCGTGCCCATGCCGACGCCGCCGGTCAGCGCTATCAGGTTGCGCGAGACGACGTTGCCGCGGAAGGTGTAGTCGCGGCCGGAGTAGATGGCGCCCGCGTCGCCGGTCTCGAGCAGCACGCGGTATATCTCGTTGTCCGTGATCTCCATGTCGTTGCCCCAGTAGAGGACGGCGGTGTGCGGGCAGTCGTGTATCCGGTTGCGCACGGCGAAGTTGCCGACACCGGCGAGATGCACGGGCGGCGTGTATGTGCGCGACCACTTCGCGACGTTGTATATATCGCAGTTTCTGACGCCGCACCGTCCCGGCGACAGCGTCGCTCTGTCGCCGCAGGTGATGTCGATGCCGCCGTCGCCGCAGTCGTACACCTCGCAGCCTTCGAACACTACGTCGGTCGAGCCGGTCACGACGGCGGCGCGGCTGCCGATATTATGCATCCGCAGACCGGTGAAACGAACATCCGAGCTGTTTTTCACTCTTATTGCGTCTCCCGCGAACGAGTCGAGTTCGAAGTTTTCGACCGTCACGCCGTTCATGCCGTCGATATCGAACGCCGGAAAATCTGCCGTAGACAGCACGGCTTCTTTGAAAGCGCCGTCATACGGCATAAAGTACAGCGCGTTCTCCGCGTAGTCGATACAGTAGTCGCCCGGCTCGCGAACCTCCTCGCGCACGTTGAGGAAGTAGAAACGCTGCCCTATCTTGAACTGGTACTGGCCGTAGTCGGGCGCGTTCATGACAAATCCGCGCTCGGGGTCGAGCTGTGCCACGCGCTCGTAGGTGTTCGCCCAATCCCACGACCAGTAGCCGTGCACCCACAGATCGTCGGACTTTGCCCAGCTTTTCGGGCGGTCGTCCTCGTAGAAGAAACCGCCGTCGAGCCGGCCGTTGACGCTGCCCCATTCGTCTGTGCGCGGCGCTCCGTATCCGGTTATGCGCAGAAACTCTCCGCGGCGCGGGTACTGCGATATGTTGCACGGCACGCCGTCGAGGAACAGCTCCGAATGCGAGCGGCCGTGGGGCCGCGCGAAGCCGCGGGAGGTCATCGGCAGGGGCTTTATGCCCTGCGCACCGAGATCGGCGCGGTAAACGCCGCCGCCTATGTGCTCGATATGTTCGAGAACGACTCCGCCGACAAGACGCGTTCCGCGGCCGTCGAGCTTGTCGCCGGAACCCGGGCGAATCGGTTCGCGTAAAAACAGCACTCCGCCGTCAAAGCTGCGTTTTTCCATAAATGCCGCCTTATATATGTATTTTTCGGCTCGGCAGTGTAGCTTTGCCGCTGGATTATTTATACAGCATACGGCGGCGCGTGTCAAGACACAGCGCGTATTTATGCACATGTATAATATTGCGGCGTTTTGTTATGCATGTGCATAATATGCGCGGGTTTTATGCACATGCATAACTTCCGGCATCGCGCGAACGCGGATGTGCCGGTTTTCCCCGATAAATAAAGCTGTCGCGGGTTTAACACAAATGCCGATATTGCCATCATGGCAATATCGGCATCAGCACGTTACCGGGTTTTGTTATGCAGTTGCATTATATCGTCAGCCGAGCGCTTTGAGCGCGTCATCGAGTCCGGCACGCTTGGCGGTGTACGCCGCAAGCTTCGCGCGCTCCGCATCGATGACGGCGGCCGGCGCCTTTGCGACGAAGCCTTCGTTCGCGAGCTTGCCGTTGACGCGCGCGATCTCCTTGTCGAGCTTTTCGAGCTCGGCGGAAAGGCGCTTTCTCTCGGCATCGAGGTCGACCATGTCGGCGAGCGGGATATACAGCGTCGCGGCGCTCGTCACAACGCGCACAGCGCCGTCGTCGCTGTACGACGCGACGATTTCCGTCGCGGACGCGGACGCAAGCCGCTCGAAGAACGGAGCGGCGTCGGCGGTGAAAACGCCTTCCTCGTTCGGCACGATGTACAGCTTAGCCTTGCGCGACGCCGGGACGTTCATATCGGCGCGGCGCGCTCTGACGGCTTTTATCGCGTCGATTATCGCGTCCATGCGCGCGACGTCGCCGGGGAAGCACAGCGATTCGTCGAATGCGGGATACGACGAAATCATGATCGATTCCGCGTCGCCCTGCTCTGCCGAATGCGGCAGGCAGCCGTATATCTCTTCGGTGATGAACGGCATGAACGGGTGCAGCAGCTTCAGCGTGCCGTCGAGAACATATGCGAGCGTGTTCTGCGTGGCGGCGTTCTTCGGCGTGCCGCGCTCGGATTCACGCAGCGACGGCTTCGACAGCTCGATGTACCAGTCGCAGAGCACATCCCACGTGAAGTCGTAGATCGTGCCGAGCGCGACGCCGAGCTCGTACTTGTCAAGCGCATTGTTGACCGCGGCAACGGCGTTCTCGTATTTGGTGAGTATCCACTTGTCCTCGGTCGCGAGCGACGATGCGTCGGGGTACTTTATCTCGTCGATCGTCAGGTTCATAAGCGCGAAGCGCGCGGCGTTCCAGAGCTTGTTCGCGAAGTTGCGCGCGCTCTCGATGCGCTCGTCGGAGAAGCGCATGTCGTTTCCGGGGCTGTTGCCGGTCGCCAGCGCGAAACGGAGCGCGTCTGCGCCGTACTTGTCGATTATCTCGAGCGGGTCGATGCCGTTGCCGAGCGACTTCGACATCTTGCGTCCCTGCGCGTCGCGAACAAGGCCGTGTATAAGCACGGTGTCAAACGGAATTTTGCCCGTGTACTCGAGGCCGGAGAAGATCATGCGCGAGACCCAGAAGGTGATGATGTCATAACCGGTGACGAGCGTGTTCGTCGGGTAGAAGTCGCGCAGATCCTCGGTGTCGTGCGGCCAGCCGAGCGTCGAGAACGGCCAGAGCGCGCTCGAGAACCATGTGTCGAGCGTGTCGGGGTCCTGCCGCATGGCTTTGCCGCACTTCGGGCAGACCGGCGCGTCGCCGAGCGTGACGACAGTCAGCGGCTGCTCCGGGTCGGCCTCGTCGCGGCAGTCGTCGCAGTAATAAGCCGGTATGCGGTGACCCCACCAGAGCTGGCGGCTGATGCACCAGTCGCGGATGTTCTCCATCCAGTGGAAGTAGTTCTTCTCGAAGCGCTCGGGGACAAATCTGATTTCTCCCGTGCGGACGGCTTCAATGGCGGGGCCGGCGAGCGGCTCCATCTTCACGAACCACTGCAGCGACGCGCGCGGCTCGACCGTCGTGCCGCAGCGGTAGCAGGTGCCGACGTTGTGAGCGTGATCCTCGACGCGGATCAGGTAGCCCTGCGCTTCGAGGTCGGAGACGATCTTCTTGCGCGCTTCGTAGCGGTCCATGCCGGCGTAGGCGGGGTAATCGTCCGTTATCTTCGCATCCGGCGTCATCATATTTATAATAGGAAGATTGTGGCGGCTGCCTACCTCGAAGTCGTTCGGGTCGTGTGCGGGCGTGATCTTCACGACGCCTGTTCCGAAGTCACGCTCGACATATTCGTCGGCGACGACGGGTATCTCGCGGCCGACGAGCGGAAGTATGACCTTTTTCCCGATATACTTCTTATATCTGTCGTCGTCGGGATGGACGGCGACGGCGGTGTCGCCGAGCAGAGTCTCGGGGCGCGTCGTCGCGAGCTCGAGGAATTCGGTATACTTGCCGTCCGCGCTCTTGGAATCGGCGAGCGGGTAGCGCAGGTGCCAGAAGTGGCCGGGCTGCTCCTCGTACTCGGTTTCGGCGTCGGATATGGACGTCAGGCAGTGCGGGCACCAGTTGATGATGCGCTTGCCGCGGTAGATAAGTCCGCGCTCGTACAGGCGCATGAATACGGTGCGCACGGCCTCGGAGCAGCCGTCGTCGAGCGTGAAGCGCTCGCGGCTCCAGTCGCACGAGCTGCCCAGTTTCTTAAGCTGCTCGATGATGCGTCCGCCGTATTTTTCGCGCCACGCCCACGCGCGCTCGAGGAAGCCGTCGCGGCCGATGTCGTCCTTCGTTATGCCCTCCTTCTTCATCGCCTCGACGATTTTCGCCTCGGTGGCGATGGACGCATGGTCGGTGCCGGGCACCCACA
>DBRA01000003.1 GCA_002305445.1 Clostridiales bacterium UBA1380
CGTTGCCGTTGCCGGCAAGCACCGGAATCACGCCCAGCGTGCAGATGATGACTGCCGCCAGGATGATGCTTACTATTTTGTTGAGTTTCCCAATGCAGTACATTTCAATTTACTCCTTAATTTTTATAAAATTCGGATGTAAACGAAACATGCTGCAACCGAACGGGCATGCCGCCTTATGCAGGCGGTTTAGCCTCTGGCTTTGCGACGCCGGCTTTCGCCGGCTTTGCCCTTTTCCCCTTCCGGAGAAGCAGCCGGACTTTCATGACGGAGCCGTCCGGCTCCGTTTTAGAATCCTAAGCTTTGCGACGCCGGCTTTCGCCGGCTTTGCCTTTAACACTTTTTCGTTTTGCTTTTGCCAATATAAAAACGAATAAGACTTAACGAGCTCCCTTCCGCGTTATTCACGCGATTCATAAAGAGACACTTCTCTTTATAGTAACAATTATATCNNAAAAAACAAAAAACCGCCTTAAAAAAGCGGTTTTCTGTTTTTTACCTCTTCAGCCATGCCGGCGCCTTACGACGCCGAATATCCTCCTGAGCAGCGCCGCGACCGCACGCGGCGGACGGACGACGACAATTTTCATAACTTTCGACGCACCTTCCCGCAAATGATTTAACATCACCCACAGGATATGCGCGCGAATTATGTATTGTGAAAGCAATAAAACGTATTCCGCTGTAAATATAAGTTATATTCGGCAAATTCCGGCAGAATGCGGCGATTTATCCGACTGTCGGCAAAATCGCGCGGTGCGGTCAGCGCTTGACACGAGCGTTGCCGCTCCAGACGCTCCAGACCATGTCCTCGTCGGCGGGCTGCGCATAGTCGGTCAAAAACGTCGTTGCGAGCGCGCCGGACGCCCAGCCGAACTGCAGGCAGCGCTCGCTCTCCCAGCCGCGCAGTATGCCGTAAAGCAAACCGCCGACAAAGCCGTCGCCGCCGCCGATGCGGTCGAGCACCCGTATCGGGCGCGGCTCCGCGATGTGCCACTCGCCCGACACCGCGTCGTACAGTATCGCGCCCCAGATGTGCTCGTTCGCGTTCACGACCTCGCGCAGCGTCGTCGCGAACAGCTTGACGTTCGGGAATCGCTTAGCGGCTTCGCCGATCATGCCCTTGAAGCCGTCGATCTTGCCGGCAAGTCCGACGCCGCCGGCCTCCGGCCCCGTGACGCCGAGCGCAAGCTGGAAGTCCTCCTCGTTGCCGACGAGTATATCGGCCGTTTCCGCAAACTCCTTGAACGCCGCGGACAGCTCCGCTTCGCGGCCCGCCCAGAAGCTCGCGCGGTAGTTCAGGTCGAAGCTGAAGAGCGTGCCGTTCTTCTTCGCGGCGCGCGCGAGGTCGAGACAGAATCTGCTCGTGTCCGGCGACAGCGCGCCGATCAGCCCGGACGCGTGCAGAATCTTCACGCCTTCCGCGCCGAAGATGCGGTCAAGGTCGAAATCCGCGGAGTTGAGCGTGCGGCCGACCTCGCCCGCGCGGTCGTTGCAGACGCGCGGCCCGCGGCTGCCCATGCCGGAGTCGGCGATGTTGAACTGGTGGCGGTAACCCCACGGACCGCCCTGCGGCACGTCCTTGCCCTCGAAATCCATGCCGCGCGAGCGAAGATTCGACTTGATGCAGGCGGCGATGGGGCTGTCCTTGACAAAGGTCGTCAGAACCTTGACAGGCTCGCCGAGGTACGAGCTGATCGACGCGACGTTCGTTTCGGCGGATGTCACGTGCATGTGGTAGAGGTCGCCGGTGCCGACGGGCGCACCGTCGGGCGGGCACAGGCGGACGCCCATCGAGGTCGGCACGACGAGCGACCAGCGTGCGTTTTCGCGCAGCTTCAACATAATCATATACTCCTTTTATTTTATAGTTCGAATTATAAAAGAACGAAGCTTATGCTTACGGCCTATTTGCCGACGGAGCGCAGCATGTTGAGCGTCCAGCTTGCGACGCTCGGGTTCGTCGCGTTCGTTAAGAACACGATGTCGCGCAGCGGGTAGTCCTTGAGCTGCTCGTAGACGTTGAACGTGACGTGTCGCGGGTCGACGACGATTATGTTACCGTAATGCTCGCACAGGTACGGCACGAACGCGTTGCCGAAGCTGTCCTTGAACACGAGGACGTTCATGTCCTGCGGGTTCTCGGGGACGTTTATGATCGTATACGCGTTGTCGCCCGCGATGAAAGCGCCGTAGCTTTTGCTCGACTGGACAATGCTGGACTGATATACGCTCTTGCCGCCGGTCGCGCCGTATATGGTCATCGTGTGCGCTTTGCGCGGGATGTAGGCGTAAACGGCATCGTAGATCGACAGCACGCGCTCATCGCCCGAGTACTTGTACATCGTGCCCTGCCACGCGTCGTTCAGGCACACCTCCTCGAGCTCGGTTATCGGCACGGGGTCAAGCCCGACCGACTTCGCGAACGCAACGTAGGCGTAATACGCGCCGCGCGCCGTCCAGTGGTGGTCGCTCTTGAAGAAGAGGTACTCGTCACGGTGGCTCCACATCTCGTCGAAGCAGTTGACGCCGTTGACGACGGTCGAGTACGAGTTGATCGTCTCGATAAGGTTGTTCTGATCCGTGACGCGCGAGCCGAACTGCTCGCGGTCGAGCATGCCGGACGCGAGCGGCACGACCTCGACGCTCAGCGTCGCGTGCGGCCACAGCGACGCGTAGTAGTCCGCCATCGCCATGTATGCGCGCGCGTTCTTCTCGACAAGGTACGGTATCGAATACACCGCGTCCTTGTATATGAACATGCCGGAGGTCAGAAATTCCGGTTCGTTTGTGATAATCGTGTTGGATATGCCGTTCGCGCCCGGCGTCATGTCCTCGGCGACGATGACGTCGCAGACGGCGCTGACGCCGCCGCAGCTCGCGGTCACCTTCGCTTCGCCGGCCTCGTTGCCCGTGACGCGGATGCGGTCGCCGTCGGCGGTCAGCGTAACGGCGCCTTTGGCTGTCCACGATACAGTCGCGCCCTCAAAAAACGGGTCGACCGACGCCGACAGCGTCGCGTATGAGCCTTTTGTAATATACAGCTTCGAGCGCGACAGCTTAACCGTAAGACCCGGTATGGCGGGTTCGGTCGTTTCCGCCGCGGCGGTATCCGGCGACGATGTTTCCGCGGCGGCCGCGTCGGATGTTGTGTCGGGCGTCGCCGTCTCAATAACAGCTTCCGCTGGCGAGGATGTTTCGGGCGCCGCAGTCTCGGTCTGCGGGACGTCGATCTCCGGCACGACGATCTCGATGTCCGTGTCGGCCGCGCCGTTGCCGGCCTGCAGCACGACGACGCCGCCGCTGCGGTGCATCAGGTCGCCGGCGGCGCCCGCCGCCGCCTTCGCGCGCTGAGAAAGACGCACGAGCGCTTCGCGGCCGACAAAGGTATCGGAGACGAACGTCTCGACGCCGGTGAAATACTCGCCGGACGCGAGCGAGCGCAGCGAAAACTCCGGCATCGCGGCGAGCGTGCGCTGCTCCGCTTCCGACACCGTCGCGCGGTCCGGCTGTATTATATTGAACGCCGCGACCGCGGCAAACGCGCAGGCGAGCGCGGCGAGGCACGCGATATCAAGCTTTCTGTACATTTTTTACGGCGAATCCGTCCGCCTTTCCTGTGATGTGTTTCTTATGTAGACACGCCAAGCGCCGCGAATGTTCCACATTGAAGTACTACGCGCCAGTATCGTATCCTCTGCCGGAACGGCGCTCCGTCCGGCGGGGCGACCCCGGTATTTTGCGTATCTTCGTTTTATTTATTCGCGTCCGTCTTCGCGCAGAGCATGCGCCACGCATCGACGGCGCGCGCCTTTTTCGCTGGGTCAGCGTGCGAAAGCGGCGGGCGTACGTCGCCGTACGGGATACCTGAGGCCGTCACGATCGCCTTGCTCGCGGAGAGCACGCCGGCGTCGAGCAGGGCTTCGATCACGTCGTTGACCTCGTGCTGAAGCGCGAGGGCGGCGGCGGGGTCTGCGGGGAACAGCGCGCGCATCTTCGCGAACGGTGCGGCCATGAAGTTGAACGTCGTGCCGATCGCGCCGTCCGCGCCCATGGCGAGCGAGGAGCAGAACATCTCGTCGTAGCCGGAATACATCAGCGCGTTCGGGCGCTCCCTGCGCACGCGCTCGAACGTGTAGTATTCCGTCGCCGTGAACTTGACGCCCGCGACGCCGGGCAGATCGAGCAGCTTTATAAGCTGCGGCGCGGTAAAGGATACGCTTGTATAAACCGGGATATTATATACGATGAGCGGAAGTCCGGCGGCTTCTGCGAGGGAGCGGTAATAACCAAGCGTCTCATCGAATGTGTAGCGGAAATAGATCGGCGTCATCGACGACACTGCGTCGGCGCCGGCCGCGGCCGCAGCCTTCGCGAGCGGTATCGCGTCCGCGACGGGGCCGCCGACCTGCGCGATCATGAACTTGTCCGTCCCCGCGGCGACCTCGCCGATGGCGAAGAACAGCTCCTCCCTCTCCCCGCGGCTCATCTGCGACATCTCGCCGGAGCTGCCGCCCACATATAGGCCCGCCACCGCGTCGTCGTCGTACAGCCGCTGCGCGAGAGCGCGCGTCGCCTTATAATCGACCCTCTCGCCGCCCTCGCCCGAAAACGCGGTCAGAAGCGCCGGAACAATGCCGCCGCCCAGCTTTTTACCCGCCATAAAACACACTCCTTCGCGCCGATAAGCACTCGAAAAGTTATAATAGAAACATCTTTTTATATTATATCACGCATATCGGCGGCGCGCAATAGATCGCGCGAACGCGCTTGCTTTTGCTCGCCGGATATAGTATAATCAAATGGTATATTACGGTAATGCCGCAACTCGATCTGAAAGGAAAAAGTTATGAAGTTTAACGAATTTCCGTACAAGCGTCCCGACGCGGAAGCGCTGTGCGGCGAATACGAGCGTCTCGCCGAAAAGGTGCGCGCTGCCGCGTCGCCCGCAGCGCTTTTCGACGCCGTCGCGGAGCATGAGCGCATCGGCGGCGCGTTCGACACCATGGGCGCGCTCGCGAACGCCCGCCACACCATCGACACATCCGACCCGTTTTACGAAGCCGAGCGCGCGTTTTTCGACAACGCCGGCCCGCTCGTCTCCGAAGCGTCGCAGAAGCTGTTCTTGGCGCTCTACGAGTCGCCCTACCGCGGCGCGCTCGAGGAAAAGTACGGCTCGCTGCTTTTCAAGAACATCGAGCTGAGCCTGCGCTCGTTCTCGCCCGTCATCGTTCCGCTTTTGCAGGAGGAGAACACGCTGACGGCGGAATATCAGAAGCTGACGGCTTCGGCGAAGATCGAGTTCGACGGCAAGACGCTGAACCTGGCCGGACTCGGCCCGTACAAGGTCGGCGCGGACAGAGGCGTGCGCCGCGACGCATACTTCGCCGAAGGCAACTGGTACTCGTCCGTCGCCGCCGACCTCGACCGCATATTCGACGACCTTGTGCGCGTCCGCAGCGAAATGGCCGCAAAGATGGGACGCAAAAACTTCATATCGCTCGGCTACGACCGCTTCGGCCGCAACTGCTGGGGTCCGGAGGATGTCGACGTGTTCCGCGCGGGCATACGCGAGCACGCGGTGCCGCTCGTATCGCGCCTGAAGTCGCTTCAGGCGAAGCGGCTCGGACTNNCCGAAGCCGCAGGGCTCATACGACGACATCATGGCGGCGGGTCGCAAGATGTACCGCGAGATGTCGGAGAAAACGGGCGAGTTCATCGACATGATGTTCGAGCGCGAGCTCTTCGACGTCGTTGCGAAGCCGAACAAGGCGGTCGGCGGCTACTGCACGTACTTTGCCGATTATAAATCTCCCTTTATCTTCTCGAACTTCAACGGCACCTCCGGCGACGTCGACGTTCTGACGCACGAAGCCGGCCATGCCTACGCCGCATGGCTCTGCCGCGACTTCGAGCTGCTCGAGCAGATGTCTCCGACAGCCGAGGCGTGCGAGGTCCACTCGATGAGCATGGAATTCCTCTGCTGGCCGTGGCTCAGCGGCTTCTATGGCGACGATACGCCCCGCGCTCGCTTCGCGCACCTCGAAAGCGGACTCGTCTTCCTGCCGTACGGCACGATGGTTGACCACTTCCAGCACATCGTCTACGAAAATCCGACGCTCACGCCCGCGCAGCGCAACGAAAAGTGGGCGGAGCTCGAGCGCACCTACCGGCCGTGGATCAACTTTGCCGACACGCCGTTCTACTCCGAGGGGCGCGGCTGGCAGCGTCAGCTTCACATCTACCTGTACCCGTTCTACTACATCGACTACTGCCTCGCGCAGACCTCCGCGCTCGACGTGTGGCGCCTGTCGCAGACCGACTACGCCGAGGCGCAGCGCCGCTACAACATCTTCGCGTCGCTCGGCGGCAAGAAGACCTACACGGAGCTATGCGCCGTGTCCGGCATCGCCGACCCGATGAAGCCCGGCGCGCTCGCCGAAATCACATCCTGCGCGAACGATTGGCTCGACAAAAACTGCTGATGCGGAAAGCGTCTGAAACGCGGAAAATACGCATTTCAGACGCTTCTTTGTTATGATGAGCCTGCTGCGCTTCAGACGTTGTTTTTTAATAACCGAACCTGCAGCGCGCAAAACGGCTTTTGCCTGAGCCGCCGCCGTTACTCTTTTCCCGACCAGCAGTAGGTGCAGACGCGCGACGGGTCGATGCCGATGGCGGCGAGCATGTCGTCGAGCCGGTTGTAGACGAGGGTCGAACAGCCGAGGCGGCGGCGTATCTCGTCGACCATGGCGGCGTACTTCTCGCCGTCCGGGTCGACGTAGGCGGCGACGGTCGCCTCGTCGGGCACATCGACACCCTCGAGCGCGGCGATGACGCGCCGCGTGATAAGATCCATAGCCGAGGTCGAGCGCGAGAAGTTGAGGTAGCGGCAGCCGTACATGATCGGCGGGCAGGCGGGGCGGATATGAAGCTCGCGCGC
>DBRA01000040.1:0-1049 GCA_002305445.1 Clostridiales bacterium UBA1380
GCTTACGGCGTAGAACTCGTCAAGCGTTCGGTAGACCGGCACGCCTGCAGCCTTCAGGTCGGCGGCGAGCGGACAGGCGTCCGGATACGGCTCCGCCGCTCCGGCAACGGTCACGCCGGACGCGGGGTCGGCAATCTTCGGCAGCAGTTCGCGCACGTATCCCGAGCCGTAGCCGCCTATGCCCGACAAAACGATCGACACTGTTTTCATTTTATCACCGGCCTTCTTATTTATTCGTCGCTACTGTATTATTCGTCGCCGCTGTATTCCGGTATATCGGTGATGAAGCTCATCGGCTCTCCGGTGTCGGCGGACTCGCGCGCGAGAAGCGCCGCCTCCGTCGCCGCGAACGCGTCCTCGGCGGAGCAGTAATCGTTGCGCGTCATGAGCGCGGACGCGTCCCGACCGGACTTTTTCGCCTCGATCAGTTCGCACATGGCGTCGAAGATATCGCCCGGCGCGTCGAGCTGCTCAAGCGCACCCGAATGGTTCTCGTTGATAAGGTACACCCTTCCCTCGCGCACCTCGAGCACGCCGTCCGTGCCGACGACCCTGATCCTGTCGTCGCCGTGCGTCGGCGCGTTATCGGGGCGCAGCATATCGGCGCACACGACGGCGGATATGCCGTCGGACATGCGGAAGAACGACGTCGACGACACCTCCATGTCGCCGTGGCCGCGGTTGCCCTCGGTCGAGTGCGTCGCGACGACCGACTCGAACTGCGCACCGGAAAGCCAGCGCACCCAGTCGATCGCGTGGATCGCCACCCACGGGATGATTCCGCCGTATGTTGTGCGCACCGTGTAGAACGCGGGGCGCTTGCCCATCTTGTACGATTTGCGCGCGTCGAGCATCCTGACGCGGCCGACCGCACCCTCGGAAACAAGGCGCTTCGCGGTTATGAACGCGCTCTCGGCGCGTATGCCGAACATCGGCGTCAGGACAAGCTCCGGGTGGCGGGCGCACATCTCGCGCAGCGCAGCGAGGCGGTAGAGGTCCGTCGCCGCGGGCTTTTCGAGGAAGATATGACAGCCGGCCTCCATGCACTT
>DBRA01000040.1:1175-4030 GCA_002305445.1 Clostridiales bacterium UBA1380
AATTGCTATGTCCATCTATGTTTTTATTCTCCGTTTAATAATCTTTACGCGCGGTAGGCGGCGCGTATTTCGTTGTAAAGAACGCCCTATCGCGACGGATGTTCGAGCACAGCCTTCACCGGCCTGCCCGGCACGAGCGCACCGTCCGCGACGAAGCCCTCCTCGCGGAATGACAGCTCCTTTATGAGGGCGGCTCGCAGATATGCCGCGCGCTCCGTGCAGCATGGGTCGTTTATCGCATCGCGGCGCTCGTACGGGTCGGCGTCGAGGTCGAAATACTGCTCCCTGCCGGTCTGCGAGAACCAGATGTATTTGTCGCGGTTTGTCACGATGAAGTGGTTGCCGAGCTGTCCGTTCAGGTGCTCGCCGTGAATGTATTCGCGCCCGGCGTGCGGCGACAGGAGGTTTAACCCGTCGCAGGTGTCTGGGACGGCGACGCCCGCCGCGCCGAGGAGCGTCGGCATGACGTCGCGCAGCTCGGCAACGTCACAGCGCACGGACGGCGCCGGTTTTCCCTTGTAGCTGCCGGATATGATGAGCGGGATCCTCGCACTGCCCTCGTACGGCAGGCTCTTGCGGAAAAAGCAGTGGTCGCCGAGCATTTCGCCGTGGTCGGACGTGAACAGTATCAGCGTGTCGCCGCCGCTGTCGGCGTAAAGCGCTTCGAGCAGCCGTCCGATCTGGAAGTCGATCTGCGATATGCAGGCGTAGTAGCCCTGACGGGCGCGCGCGAGCAGCGCCGGGTCGGCGGGGCCTGTGTCCGAGTCCGTTATCCTGCCGCCGCGGTCAAGGCGCGATCTGTCCTCCCAGTCGCCGTATTCGGGAAGCGTAAGCTTATCCGGGTCGTACATGTCAAAGTACTGCGCGGGCGCGTCGAACGGCGGGTGCGGGCGGACATACGAAACGGTGAGGAAGAACGGCTTCTCGCGCTCGCGGCGGCGCAGGAAGTCTATGGCGCGGTCGGTCGCCCACGTCGTCGGGTGCAGCCTCTCGTCGTACGGCCACGGGCGGGCGAGCCACGAGTTGCAGTCGATGCCGGTGTCGGTCACGTCGGCGGCGGCGCCGAGCTCCGAGCGCAGCGCCCACAGATAGTCGTCGGAGGTGTGCTGATTGTCGCAGTAGCGGCACGTCGCGGTGCGGTAGTAGTGCAGATAGCCGTCGTGCAGATCGACCGCCTCGTAGCCGACGCGGTTGCGCGGCGGGTGGACGTGCAGCTTGCCGCAGCACTGCGTCTGATAGCCCGCCTTCGTCAGCTCGCCGGCGAGCGTGTGCGGGTAGTTCCACGTCACGCCGTCCGCGTACCCCACCCTGCCGTGGCGCTCCTGACTCATGCCGGTATACAGCGCCGCGCGCGCGGGTATGCACGACGGGCACGCCGTGTAGGCGTTTGCGAAGCGCGTCCCCGTTGCGGCAAGGCGGTCGAGAACCGGCGTCTTGACGTCGGGGTGGCCGTCGATTCCGAGGCAGTCGCCGCGCCACTGGTCGGCGATTATCAGCAGTATGTTCATATTCTCCTCCGGCGCTCGGCGTTCTTTTAACTTCCGAAGAAGCCGCGCGCCGCCCCCGCTTAAATTAAATCCGCATTAGCGGATTATTGCTCCGTCTTGAAGCCCATGCCGACGACCTCGCTCGCGTCGGCGAGAATTATGAAGGCCTCCGGGTCGACGTTGTGTATCACGAGCTTGATTTTATACAGCTCGTCCTTCTTGACGACGCACATGAGGACGTCCTTCTCCTCCTTGGTGTACCAGCCGCAGCCGTACAGCACCGTGACGCCCCGCCCCAGCTCGTTGAATACGGCGTCGGCTATAACGTCGAACTTCGGCGATACGATCAGGGCGAGCTTGGCCTTGTCGGCGCCGCCTAAGACATAGTCTACGGCGTGCGAATACGTGTAGGAAGCGATGAGCGAGTAAAGTATGCCGGCGTAGCGGCCCGTCAAAACGGCGCTGCCCGTTATGACGAACAGATCGAGCATCAGTATCATGCGGCCGGTCGAGAAACGCTTGAAGCGGCGCTTCAGCATGTACGACGCGAGGTCGGAGCCGCCCGTCGTGTAGCCCTGCGTGAAAAGTATGCCGGCGCCCGCGCCCATGCACGCGCCGCCGAAGATAGCGCACAGCAGAGGATCGTCGATCGTGACGGGCAGGAAGACGAGCGTGTCAACGGCGACGGACGACATCACAATGCCGATGACCGTCTTGATCATGGCCCTCCAGCCGTATACGCGCATGTTCAGCAGCACAAGGGGGATGTTGAAGATGATTATCATCAAGCCTATCGGGGCCGACGCGAAGAAGTAGTTGATCGTCGTTGCGATACCGGTTATGCCGCCGAGTACGATTTTTCCCGGTGTGAGGAACATGTTCATGGCCGCGCCGAACAGGACGGAGCCGAGTATCAGCGTGCCGAACTCGTAGAAATACGACGACATCTTCGCCCTGACCTTCGGTATCTTGTCAGGTATTCTGTGTAAAAGATGTTTGTTTTTCAAGTGAGCGACAGTTCCAGCCTCTCTATAATTTTACAAATAATATTATATCCGCTTTTATGTGTTAAGTCAACGACGCCGCTGATAACAATTATTTTGCCGGAAATTGTTGGGCGGTTTCTAAATTTTTCTCCGTCGCGTTCACATTTAGTTAACACTTTTATGTTAAACTGCTGTATCGGTGATACACTTTGATGAAAAATCCTGCTCGTCACCGAGCCGGATTTTTTTATTTATATTCTGTGACAAAGGAAGGTACTCCATGACCCTGACGACAAATAACAACGTTGTTTTTACGCCCGAAGATCTGGCACTGAAAGCTCTGTCGATAAACAGCATAACGCCGGACATGTATAAGCAATAC
>DBRA01000040.1:4066-5227 GCA_002305445.1 Clostridiales bacterium UBA1380
ACCGGCGAGGAGCATCCGTGCGAGGGGCGGCTATATTATCGCGGCTACGACGTTCGTGACCTTGTCGCCGGTTTTTCATCAGACAAACGCTTCGGTTTCGAGGAGACCGTATACCTGCTGAACTTCGGTTCGCTGCCTAATAAAGACGAACTCTGCGCCTTCGGCAGCATGCTCGCGTCGCTGCGCACGCTGCCGACCGGCTTTGTGCGCGACATTATACTTAAAGCGCCGAGCCGCGACATGATGAACGCGCTCGCGCGCTGCGTGCTCACGCTGTATTCATACGACGAGAATCCCGACGACGTCTCACTGCCGAACGTCGTGCGCCAGTGTATGCGCCTCGTCGCGCTGTTCCCGATGCTCGCCGTCTACGGCTACCGCTCGTACGCGCACTACCATCTGGGCGGCTCGCTTTACATCCATTCGCCGGAGCCCGAGCTTTCCACCGCCGAAAACCTGCTGCGCATGCTACGCCCCGACAGCTCGTACTCCGAGCTCGAGGCGAAGATACTCGACCTGTCGCTTGTGCTTCATGCGGAGCACGGCGGCGGCAACAACTCGACGTTCACGACGCATGTCGTCACGTCTTCCGGCACCGACACGTATTCGGCCGTCGCCGCGTCGCTCGGCTCGCTCAAGGGACCGAAGCACGGCGGCGCGAACGTACGCGTCGTAGGGATGTTCGACGATCTGCGCAAAAACGTCTCCGACACGACGAACGAGCGCGAGGTGCGCGACTACCTTTACAAACTGCTCGATAAACAGGGCTACGACCGTTCCGGTTTGATCTACGGCATGGGACACGCGGTCTACTCGCTTTCCGACCCGCGCGCCGACCTGCTCGAAGAATACGCGCGCGGTCTTTCAGAGGAGAAGAACAAGACGGACGAATACAACCTGTACTGCCTCGTCGCGCACCTCGCGCCAGAGGTGATCGCCGAGAAGCGCCGCATCTACAAGGGCGTCGCGCCGAACGTCGACTTCTGGTCGGGGCTTATATACCGCATGCTCGGCCTGCCCGACGAACTTTTCACGCCGATTTTCGCGGTCGCGCGCATCGCGGGCTGGAGCGCGCACCGGATCGAGGAGCTGATGTGCGGCGACAAGATCATCCGCCCCGCGTACAAATCCGTCCAGCCGCACAGAGAGTACCTCGCGATG
>DBRA01000040.1:5274-11867 GCA_002305445.1 Clostridiales bacterium UBA1380
TTTTAGCGCGCCGCGCATACGGCGCGCTTTTTTCTAAAATTTTCTTATCCCGGTCGAACCGGACGGGCGCAAAACGCGATATTATAGTCGGATATATCCGAAGGACAGTCGAAGGAGAGGCGATGCGGACTTGACTGATACTGAAGATCTGCGCAGACGGTTTCACGAAGCCGCGCAGCCTCATGCCGGTCTGCTCTGCGCATACATAAAGCGGCGCGTCCCCGCAGACGACGCCTCCGACGTCGCGCAGGAGGTCATGCTCGCGCTGTGGAAACGCGCGCTCGACGGCGGCATCCCGCCCGAGCGCGAGTTCGTAGCGCTGATGCTCGCTGTCGCGCGTAACAAAATCGCCGATTTGTACCGCGCGCGATCCGGCGGATTTGTACGCCCCGCCGTCGACGACGAAGGCGAAGAAAGCATGATGTTCGACATGCTGCCGGACGGGAGCGACGTCTGCGCGCAGGTTTCCGAAGCGGTCGATATATCCGATGCGATCAAGAGGCTCTCCGGCCGCGACCGCGAGCTCGTACGGCTCTACTACGGCGCTGGACTGGGTTTTTCGGAGATAAGCGAGGCGGTCGGTATGCCGGTGGGCACGGTCAAGTCGCGCATGTCGGCCATACGGTCGGCGCTGCGCGCCCGTCTCGGAGACGGTTACGCGAACTGACGCGGAGGAGGTGCAAAAACATGAACGATACAGACCGGTTTGACTTCGACGAGCTCGACGCAGCAATCCGCGCGGCCGTAATCGCCGCGGATGACTGTGACGCGCCGGACATCTTCGCGCTTGCCGACGCGTACACGCCGCATGCTGCGGAAAAGAGCCGCAGTTCCTTCGATGTGCTGCGCGATGCGTTCTATATAGCGGCGGAGCCGGTAAAAACGACGCGAAGCACGATCGAGCGCGCCGTCACGCCGATAAAAAGCGAGATGAACGTGATCAACCGCATGCGCAGCGCGCTTTCGCAGACAGCGGGAATTTTAAACGGCTGTTTCCGCATAGCAGACGCGGCGATCACACTTAAAGCATAATCAAAAATAATAATCAAATTTTCAGGGAGGACAATACTCATGTCAGGTAATATGGAAGATATGCAGGAGCTTTCGAATGTTCTCAATGTCATCACCGATAAGGTTCCGGCATTGATCAAAAGCATCATCGAAACACTCTACTCGCCCGAAGCGGGCGTTAATCTCGGACGTTCCGTCGGCGCGCTCTACCGCGAACTCATCACCTCTGGCGTGCCTGAAGCCGACGCGCTCGAGATGGCAAAGGACTACATGCTGTCGCTGCGCAACATTATGAACAGCGTCAATAATAATAATAACTGACGCGAATGAACGGAAAAGAAAGGCGCGGAGCTATGCTCCGCGCCGTCGCCATGATTTTATTCGCGGCGGTCAAGTTTCTGGCGCTGCTAATAATACTGCCCTTTGCCGCGCTGTTCGTTCTGCTCCGCTGGCTGCTTTACCGCGCTGTGCTCTGCTATAACCTGAGGGTTTCCGGCATGGACAGTGATGCCATACATCAGCTTTTAAGATTACGACGTTAAAAAGAGACATGTGACAAAAGCACATGTCTCTTTTTTATGTTTCCAGCACCGCCTGCATCGCCGCGCGCGTGCGGGCGCACAAATCGGCGGCGGCTTCGCGCGGATTCAGCCCCGGCGTCTTATAGACCGGCGGCAGGATCACAAGGCGCAGGCAGGGCTTGCGTTTATAAAGCCGTCTGACCCCTTGCGGCGGCTCTTTTTTTATAACCATCGGAAGTATCGGGACGCCTGCGTCGACGGCGAGGCGGAACGCGCCGCCGCGGAAGGAGCGCAGGTTGTCGCAGTACGGCACAAGCACGCCTTCGGGATAGATCTGCACGCACGCGCCCTTTTTCGCGGCTTCGGCCATGCTGTTGAACAGCTCCGCCATCGCGTGCGGATCCTTCGAGAGCGGCACTCCGCCGAGTGTGCGCACGATATAGTTGACGACCGGTATCGAGAAGTTCTCCTCGAGCGTCACATAATATGTGCGGCGCGGATACAGCACGCTGTCGATCATTGTGCAGTCGAGCATATGTACGTGGTTGCAGACCGTGACGGCGCCGCTTTTGCCGAGCGCGTCGAGGTTATCGCGCCCCGACACCGAAAATCCCAGCGCCGCGCGGTTGCCGACCGACAGCACGGCCGTGGCGAACGAACGGAGCGCGGCAGTCTGAATGCGGTCGGCCAGACCGTCGCGCGTGTAGTTATAACCGCGGCCCACCTTGAAGTTGAGTGTACGGGGAAGCGACGCGAACTGCTTTTTATCAAATTCGGCGGCTTCCTCGTCGCTCATGATTATCTTTTCCATTACCGGAACGGTTCTGCCTGTTTTGTTGTCTATTTCGGCCATAACAAACGCTCCGCTGAGATATCGTCGGTTATTTTTTCTTTTTGTCCGCCAGCCGCGAAAACGCCTTGACAATCTCCGTGATCGGTATGACAAGGAACGCTATCGCGACGGAGATGCCGAACTCCGCAAGGGAAACCGTTTCAAACTGGAAAGCGTGGGCAAGGAACGGGACATATATGACAAGCAGCGTCAGCACGAAGGCGGTGCCGAGTGCGCTCCAGAGGTAGATGTTCTGCTTTTTGAGAGTGAAGACGGAGCTTTTTTCGCTTCTCATGTTGAAGCTGTGGAACATCTCGGCCAGGCTCATTGTCAGAAACGCCATCGTTATGCCGTCCGCGCTCTGCGCGATCTCCCACGTGCCCGACTCGATGCGGTGGCCTACGAAGTAGGAAAACAGCGTCAGCCCGGCGATCATGACGCCCTGCCACACGACGTTTGCGCCGAGCCCGCGCGCGAACAGGCTTTCGGACGCGGGGCGCGGCGGACGGCGCATCGCGTTTTCGTCGCCGGACTCCACGCCGAGCCCGAGCGCGGGGAACGTGTCGGTTATAAGGTTGATCCAGAGCAGGTGGACGGGGCGCAGCAGCGTGAAGCCCATCAGCGTCGATATGAAGATGCCCACGACCTCGCTGAGGTTCGACGACAGCAGGAACCCTATCGCTTTGCGGATGTTGTCGTATATCTTGCGGCCCTCCGCGACGGCGTTTACGATCGTCGCGAAGTTGTCGTCGGCGAGAACCATGTCGGCGACGTTTTTCGTGACGTCTGTGCCGGTGATGCCCATGCCGACGCCGATGTCGGCGGCCTTGATGCTGGGCGAGTCGTTGACGCCGTCGCCGGTCATCGCGCAGATATAGCCCTTCTTCTGCCACGTCTGGACGATGCGCGTCTTGTTCTCGGGCTTGACGCGCGCGTAGACGCTGTAATGCTCGCATTTTTCGAAGTATTCGTCGTCCGGGATCTGGTCGAGCTCGGCGCCGGTCATCGCCTGCGACGCGTCCTCGAGTATGCCGAGCTGCTTCGCGATGGCAATCGCGGTGTTCTTGTGGTCGCCGGTGATCATGATCGGTCGGATGCCCGCGTCGGAGCAGCGCTTTATAGCGTCGACGACTTCGGGGCGGACGGGGTCGATCATGCCGACAAGCCCGACGAACACAAGATTCTTCTCTATCGCATCCGGCGCGAGGTTCGCGGGCAGTTCATCATATTCGACCTCCGCGGCGGCTATGACGCGCAGAGCCTTGTCGGCCATGGCGTAGTTCGCCGCGCCGATCGCTCTGCGGTCGTCGTCCGTCAGTGGGCGCACGCCGTTTTTATCCAAAATGGCTGTGCAGCGGCGGAGCAGCTCGTCGGCCGCGCCGGTCGTGTATTGCACGACGCGGCCGGACTCGAGCCGGTGCAGCGTCGACATAAGCTTGCGCTCGGAGTCGAACGGCGCTTCGCCTATGCGGGGCGTCTTCGCCGACAGATCGTTTTTATATATGCCCATGCCGGCGCCGAAGCCGATCATGGCGCACTGTGTCGGCTCGCCGACCATGTTGCCGTCCTCGTCCGGCACGACGTCGGTGCAGAGCGCCATAGCCTTCGCAAGCTCGGCTTCGTCCGCGCCGTAATGGTCGACGACGGTCATTTTATTCTGCGTCAGCGTTCCGGTTTTATCGGAGCAGATTATCTGAGCGCTGCCGAGCGTTTCGACAGCCGTCAGCTTACGGATTATAGCGTTGCGCTTCGCCATGCTCGTGACGCCGATGGAAAGGACGATCGTGACGACGGTCGCGAGTCCCTCCGGCACGGCGGCGACGGCGAGGCTTACCGCGACCATGAACGTGTCGATGACGACGGCGGCGCTGATATCGCCGGTGATTATCAGCTTGAAAGCGAAGATGAACGCGCAGATACCGATGACCGCGTAAGACAGCACCTTTGAGAGCTGCCCGAGCTTGCGCTGCAGCGGCGTCTTCTGTTTTTCGACGCCGGACAGCGCGCCGGCGATCTTGCCGACCTCGGTGTCCATGCCGATGGCGGTCACGAGCATGTGCGCGCGGCCGTAGACGACGTTGGAGCCCGAATACGCCATGTTCCTGCGGTCGCCGAGCGGTATCTCGTCGCCGTAAAGCTCTTCCGCGGTCTTGTCCGACGGAACGCTCTCGCCGGTCAGCGCGGCCTCCTCTATCTTCAGGCTCGCGCATTCGATTATGCGGCCGTCCGCGGGCACGGAGTCGCCGGCGTCGAGCACGACGACGTCGCCGACGACGATGTCCTCGGTTTTGATCTGCGTGACCTTGCCGTCGCGCAGCACCTTAGCCGTCGGGGCCGACATCTTCTGCAGCGCGTCGATCGCACTCTCCGCCTTGCTCTCCTGCACGACGCCGAGCACGGCGTTGACGATGACAACGAACAGTATGATGATGACATCGGCATAACTCTCGCCCGAAAAGTACGCGACAACGCCCGAAACGGCCGCCGCGGCGAGCAGGATGATGATCATCGGGTCGGCGAGCTGCGATAAGAATCGGATGAGCAGCGGCGTCTTCTTCGCCGCGGCGAGCGCGTTTTTGCCGTTCTGCGTCCGCTTTGCCGCTTCTTCCGTCGTAAGTCCGCCGGCGCCCGAGTTGAGCTCGCGGAAAACGGCGTCTGTCTTTTCGAGGTAATACTTCACGTCGATGCTCCCATGTAAAATAATTCAGTTTCAAATATTAAATATAACATTTTACTTTTTGTTTTGTGTTAATTTTATGTAAATAATATAAATCAAGGCATTTAATGAAAAGTTTAAGATAAATATAAAAATGTTTGTGTCATATCTTTATTCAAAGTTACACGTCAAATCGATTTTTATCATCCGGTTATGTAAAAAGGAGGACCTCCCCTTACGGGACGCAGGCTCTCCTTTTTCCGTTTTATTTGCTCTTAAGGTACTCGTCGATCGCCTTGGCGGCGTTCTTGCCCGCGCCCATCGCCAGTATGACGGTTGCGGCGCCGGTTACGGCGTCGCCGCCGGCAAATACGCCTTCGCGCGTCGTCGTCACGCCGTCCTCCTTCGTGACGATGCAGCCCTTCGCATCCGTCTCGAGGCCGGGCGTCGTCATGCGTATAAGCGGGTTCGGCGTCGTGCCGACCGCGATGATCACGGTGTCGAGCTCGATCGTGTATTCGGAGCCTTCGACGGGCACGGGGCGGCGGCGGCCGCTCGCGTCCGGTTCGCCCGGCTCCATCCTGATGCAGCGTATCGCGGTAACGTTGCCGTTATCGTCGTTTATAATCTCGGTCGGCGCGGTAAGGAAGCGGAACTCGACGCCCTCATCCTTCGCGTGGTGGATCTCCTCCTCGCGTGCGGGCATCTCCGATTCGTCGCGGCGGTAGAGTACGTACACCTTTTCGGCGCCCATTCGCAGCGCGCAGCGGGCGGCGTCCATCGCGACGTTGCCGCCGCCGACGACGGCGGTCACGCGCGAAGCCCTTATCGGCGTGTCGTACGACGCGTCGTACGACTTCATGAGGTTGACGCGCGTCAGATACTCGTTCGCGCTGTAGACTCCGCAGCCGTTTTCGCCGGGGATGCCCATGAACGACGGCAGTCCCGCTCCGGTGCCGATGAAGACGGCTTCGAAACCCTCCTCGAAGAGTTCGTCGACCGACACCGCGCGCCCCGCTACAGTATCCTTGTATATTTTCACGCCCGCTTCCTTCAGCGCATCAATCTCGCGTTCGACGATCGCCTTCGGCAGACGGAACTCCGGTATGCCGTAGACAAGCACGCCGCCCGCCTTGTGAAACGCCTCGAAGATCGTGACGTCGTAGCCGTATTTTACGAGGTCGCCGGCGCAGGAGAGCCCCGCGGGGCCGGAGCCGATGATCGCGACGCGCTTCTTCGCGGCGGCTTCGCCGTTTGCTTTTTCCGACGCGCCGGCGCTGCCGCCTTCTTTTTCCGAACCGGAGGCGGGCATTACTTCCTTGTGATTTTTCATGTGCATGTCGGCGACGAAGCGCTCGAGGCGGCCGATGCCGACCGGCTCGCCCTTGATACCGCGCACGCACCGGCTCTCGCACTGCCTCTCCTGCGGGCAGACGCGCCCGCAGACCGCGGGAAGGCTGTTCGTGGTCTTTATGATCTCGTAGGCGGCTTCGTAATCGCCTTCCGTGACTTTTTTCAGAAACTCCGGTATGCGGACGGCGACGGGGCAGCCGCCCATGCACGGGCGGTGTTT
>DBRA01000040.1:11989-15222 GCA_002305445.1 Clostridiales bacterium UBA1380
GAATACATCCTGTTGCGGCGCATCAGCTCGTCGAAATCGACCTCGTGTCCGTCGAAGTCGGGGCCGTCGACGCACGCGAAGCGCATCTTTCCGCCGACCGTGACGCGGCAGGCGCCGCACATTCCCGTTCCGTCTATCATGATAGGATTCATGCTGACGATGGTTTTTATACCGTATTCCTTAGTCAGCGCGCTGACGAACTTCATCATTATCGGCGGGCCGATGGCGATTACAAGGTCGTACTTTACGCCGCTCTCGATCCGCGCGCGCAGCCCGTCCGTGACAAGCCCCTTGCTGCCGTTCGAGCCGTCGTCGGTCAGTATCGTCACGCTCGACGACGCGGCGCGCATCTCGTCCTCGAGTATAATGAGGTCCTTCGACCGGAAGCCCGCGATGATGTCGACCTGCGCGCCGCCGTCGTGCAGATACTTAGCCTGCGGATACGCGATCGCGCAGCCCAAACCTCCGCCGATGACCGCAACGCGCTTCGCGCTGCCGCTCCCGTCTTTTACAAGGTACGGGTCGAGCTCGGTCGGGTTGCCGAGCGGGCCGACGAAATCCAGCACGCTCTCGCCCACGTTCAGCGCCGCCAGAGCCGAGGTGGATTTGCCCACTGTTTGAAAGATTATCATGACGCCGCCGTCATCGGCGGTTCCGGCGATGGTCAGCGGCACACGTTCACCTTTCTCGTCCGCTCTGAATATTATGAACTGCCCCGGTTTTGCCTTTTTTGCAATTCGCGGCGCGTAAACACGCATCAGCACCGTCGAATCGTTCAGACGGCGTTTTTCGAGTACGGTAAACATGTGCTCCTCCTTGCGTCTATGCTTCATGATGATACTTTAATGAATGATTATATCATGAATCCTGCATAATTACAATATGCTCTTGCGACACTGCGAAAATTCCCGATTTTAGACGAAAAGCTATATTAAACGTTTTATTATTTATATAAATTTTAGATAAGCATATTTGTGCGTTCCGAAAAAGCCGGAGGGCGCGCTATTTACTTTTTCCGATTTTGTGGTATAATATCATACTGATAAGATATGTTTACCGGAGGATAATCAGACTTTGATAGTTGCGCTCGAAGAAGCGAAATACTGGCTTGTGAATTTTAGAGAAGATATTGAGGAGCTCGGCTCCGCGTTGCACGTCGACGACCTGGCGGCGGAGGCGGCGAAGCTCGAGGAAACGACGACCGCGCCCGGATTTTGGAACGATCAGCAGAACTCCGGTAAAACGCTGCAGCGAATCAAGCAGCTCAAGGACAAGATCGCCGATTACGAAGAACTCAAGGCCAAGCTCGAGGACACGATAGCTCTCGCGGAGCTTGCGATCGAGGAAAACGACGAGTCGCTCGTCGCCGAAATCCAGGCTGACGTCGAAAAAATCAAAAAAGACGAAGAGAGGATGCGCATAAGCGCGCTTCTTTCCGGCGAATACGACAAGAACGACGCGATACTGTCGTTCCATCCCGGCGCGGGCGGCACCGAGGCGCAGGACTGGGCGCAGATGCTCTACCGCATGTACACGCGCTGGGGCGAGGCTCACGGCTACAACGTCAAGCTGCTCGACTGGCTCGACGGCGAAGAAGCCGGCATCAAGAGCGCGACCATCGCGATCGAGGGGCCGAACGCATACGGATACCTCAAGAGCGAGAACGGCGTGCACCGCCTTGTGCGCGTATCGCCGTTCGACGCGTCCGGACGCCGCCACACCTCCTTTGCGTCCGTCGAGGTCATGCCCGTCTTCGACGACGACGACTCGATCGAGATACGCGAGGAGGACCTCGAGATCACGGCGCACCGCTCGAGCGGCGCGGGTGGACAGCACATCAACAAGACCGACTCCGCGATACGCATCGTCCACCTTCCGACCGGCATCGTCGTCGGCTGTCAGACGGAGCGCAGCCAGCTCCAGAACAAGGAGACGGCGCTGAAGATGCTCAAGTCGAAGCTGATGGAAATAAAGCAGCGCGAAAAGCTCGACCGGATAGAGGATATACAGGGCGTCAAGAACAACATAGAGTGGGGTTCGCAGATCCGCTCATATGTCTTCATGCCGTATACGCTCGTCAAGGACAGCCGCACCGGCTACGAGGACGGCAACATCCAGGCCGTCATGGACGGCGAGATCGACGGCTTTATAAACGCATACCTTAAAATGAACGCAAAGGTATAACCCGGTGCGTTCCGCGCAATAATTACGGCAAGCGAAAGGAGACTCGCACATGGCAGCAAAGATACGCAGCAAGCGCTACGCGTTTATGTCGTTTTTATTCATCACGCAGGCGATTTCGTCGCTGTTCGTATTCTGCCGGTTGTTTTCACGCAAGAACGCATCCGCGTTTATACTGATTACAATGGGTATCTATAACTTCATCCTCGCTTCGTTCTGCGCCTGGTTCTTCGTTTCCGAAAACCGCCCGCGCAAGCGCTTTGCGCCTTCCGTTTCGTATAAGGACGCCGCTGACTCGGACATCCTCGACTACGACATCGACGCGCTCTCCGACGAAGAGCTCGACGACATCCTGGGCTGATGCGGCCGGAATCTTCGCGCGAGGCGCCGTCGGCCGTATTCGAGGGCGCGGCGTCGATACGCGCCGTGCTCGAGTCAGGCAGCCGTGCCGTGCTCCGCGTGCTGTGCGACCGCGAGCGCGCCGAGGCGAGAGCAGACGAGCTGCGCTTCCTGCGCTCGCGCGGAATAGAACCCGAATTCACGGACGCGGATACTATCGCCGCGCTCGCCGTCGGAACGTCGCACGGCGGGCTAATCGCCGAGTGCGGCGACCGCGACCTGCCCTGCCTTGAAAAAGCCGCGCTCCCCGCGCGCGGCTTTTTTGTCATGCTCGAGGGGATCGAGGACCCGTACAACTTCGGCTACGCACTGCGCTCGCTGTACGCCGCGGGCGTCGACGGCTTCGCACTGCCGCCGCGCAACTGGATGAGCGCCGCGGGCGTCGTGTGCCGCGCATCAGCCGGCGCGTCCGAACGCGCCGCGCTATATACGGCGCCGTCAGCCGCCGATGCCGCGAGGACTGCGCATGACGCGGGATACCGCGTCGTCTGCGCCGACACCGGCCGCGGCAGCGTCGACATGTATTCCGCCGACCTGCGCAAGCCCCTGCTGCTCATAATCGGCGGCGAGCGGCGCGGCATATCGCGCGCTGTGCTCGACTGCGCCGACCTAATCGTCCGCATACCGTACGGCCGCCGCTTCCCGGCGGCGCT
>DBRA01000040.1:15250-26619 GCA_002305445.1 Clostridiales bacterium UBA1380
TTTTAATGATTATGAGAAACTTATACTTAAATGTTAAACCATACGAGCATGTCGGTGTCGCCGCGGTTTGCGAAAGCGTAGTACGGGATAAGGCGCAGGCGGACAGGCTCGCGGATCGAGGTGTGGCGGCGGTAGAGCGGGCTGTTCGGCACGGCTTCGTCGGCGCAGGTGCGGAGCGCGTCCGTTTCGAGCGTTATGACGCCGAGAGTGTTATCGAAGCCGACGTCGAAGCCGGCGTCCTCGATCAGACGTATATCGTGCAGACGCGCGGTTGCGGGATCGGAGCTGGGGTTGTCGACGCCTTCGGCGCAGAACACCAGCGGTCCGCGCTCGACAGCGACGCGGCAGGCGTTGTTCTGGACGTTCGGGTGCGCGTCTGTGAGACGCACCTCCATCGCGAGGGCGAGCGTGAAATTGTCGCCGTCGGCGGCGTCGACTACGGCGTAGCCGTTCTTCATCTCGTATGCGACGGGCAGGCTGTTCTTCGTCAGCGTGAACGATTCGCACCAGCCGGGGATGCGCAGCGCGAGCCTCGTCGGCGCGCCGTGCCAGCCGATGCCGACTACGCCGTCGTAGGGGTAGCCGGTGCGCTGCGTGATCGTGACGTTCTCGCCGCAGCGGTCAAACGTCGCGTCGCCGTGGATGTACTGATGGACGAACACGGTGTCGTCGTCGTAGGTATACATCATGTCGCCGAGCGACGCGATGAAGCGCGTTATGTTGGGCGGGCAGCAGGAGCAGCCGAACACCTCGAAACGGTGAGGCGGCGGGAAGTGGCCGAAGCCCATCTTCTTGTTGCGGTTGTGCAGGTACATGTCGACCTCGAGCGGGTTCTCGTAGAAGAACGACTTGCCGTCGAGCGATATGGACGATAAGAAACCGTTGTATATGACGCGCTCGATCACGTCGGCGTACTTGGAGTCGGCGTTCAGGCGCAGCATGCGGCGAGCGAACAGCGCGAGTCCGAGCGCGGCGCATGATTCCGCGTAGGCGTGCTTGTTCGGCAGGTCGTAGTCGACCGTGAACTGCTCGCCCTGAGCGGCGCTTCCGATACCGCCGGTGATGTACATGCGCTTGTCCTTTATGTTGTCGAAGATCGCGTCGGCGGCTTCGAAGAGCGTTTCGTCGCCGCACTCGCGCGCGATGTCCGCCATGCCGGAGTAAAGGTAGACGGCGCGGACGGAGTGACCCTCGGCGGTGCGCTGCTCGCGGACGGGCGCGTGCGACTGGTTGTACGCGCTCTGCGCCCAGTCGTATGTCTCCTCCTTAACCTTTCCGCGGTTGTCGATGAAGAATTTCGACAGCTCGAGGTAGCGGCGCTCGCCGGTGCACTCGTACAGCTTGACGAGCGCGAGCTCGATCTCCTCGTGGCCCGGCGTCACGAACTTTGCGGTCTTGTCGATGACGAAGCACTTCTCGATCCAGTCGGCGTAATCGCACATAAGACGCAGGAACTTGTCCTTGCCGGTCGCTTTATAATAGGCGACGGCGGCTTCCATTAGGTGGCCGGCGTCGTACAGCTCGTGGTCGGGGCGGCGCGTGAAGCGTGCTTCGGGTTCGCACACCGTGAAGTAGATGTTGAAGTAGCCGCTCGGGTCGCGGTTCTTCTCGATGAGGTCGACGACCTCGTCCGTTATGGCTTCAAGCTCCGGCTCGCGCTGCTTCTCGCAGAGAAACGCGACGGTTTCGATCCATTTCGCGATATCCGAGTCCCAGAAGATGTGCGGCTTGTTCGGATCGCCCTCTTTCCACTCCATGCGGAATGCGTCGAAGCGGCCCGTCTCCTTGAAACGATTATAAACGTTTCGCACGGACACATCGCGGACGAGCTTCTGCTTCTGCGCCCAAAAGCCGTCTGTTATGTCGACTTTGTCGAAGGTCACGGCGCTGTAGTTTTTCATGAGCATTTTTCTCCCTATATATAAAATAATATAGAAAAACTCGCGGGTCAGGACATCTTAATAATCAAAGCGGATTTATATCATAACGGGCGACGAGCGGACAAGCCGTCCGGCGTCGGTCGGCGACGGAGTGCACAGAGTGAACACGGCGTCCGCGCGCGTCGACAGCGCGAACTGGCGCTGCGCTTCCTCGCCACACAGCGCAATGTCGGCGGGCTTCGTGACGACAGGCAGCGCCGGCTTAAGGCTGCGCAGGCACGCCCTTCCCCGCTCGTTCGCCGCAAGCACGATCGTATATGCGGGATTCTCGCAGAGCTGCGCCTTTGTGACGCCGATGAGGTTGTAAAGCGCCACGCGGCGCAGCCGCGCGTTTGTGTAGCGCTTTGTCGCAGCGGCGGCGAGCGCATCCGCAAGCGTCGATGATGCGAGCGCGGCGGCGATGAGGCGGCGGCCGAGCCCTCCGTGGGCGTCGGCGACGGCGTCGATGGCGTCCGGCGCCGACAGGCGCAGCGAGAGAAGGACGGCGTCGCCTATGCGGTCGAGCGAAGCGGGCGCGAGAGAGCGCGCCATCGCGTCATTATATACGCCCGCGGTCGCGGACGGCATGTAGCGCTCCCATTCGCCGCCTGCGTGCATAAGGCTTCGCAGCGTGCTCGCCGACTCGATACCCTCGCCGCGTATGCGCGGTATCGCGACGGGTTCGGGCGCTTTTATCGTGAGCGCGGCGTCGTATTGCGGCGCCGGATCATACAGCGCTGCGTCGTCCGGGTGCGCGTCGTCATCGGACGTGCCGTCGCTTGACGTATCGCCGCGGTCGCCGCCGAACCGCGCGCCGAGCGCGGCCCTTGCGTCGGCGACGCGCCGTGCGACGCTGCCGAGCCGCGCCGCAAATCCCTCGGCGGCTTCGTCAAACCTCGACTGCTCTTCCTTCTCCGCTTCGGCCATGGCGTCGATCTCGGCCGCGGCGGCGCGCGCCGCGTCCGCCACGCGGTCGAGCGCGCGTAGATACTCGAGCGCGAGAATGTCGTTCGGCGCGCGCATTATCGGCACGAAGTCGGGGTTTATCGCCGCCATGGCGGCTTCGCGAGCCGCGGCGGCGCCCTTCCCGTCCGCCGACGCGAACGCGAACTCCGACGTGAAGGCGTCGGACGCGACGACGGCGCACGCGCGCTTCAGCGTGTCGATATCGCCCGTCTCGGAGCCGAAGCAGAGCGCGTCGGCGCCGATCGCCGAGGCTATATATACTCCGGCGCGCGCGAAATATTCCGCGGACGCGCACGACCACGGAAACGGCAGCTCGAGCACGAGGTCGGGCCCTTCCGCCCCCGCCGTAACGGCAGAGCGCGCGCGGACATATTTATCCGCCGCCGCCGACTGCGCGCGCTGCACGAAGCTGCCCGACATGATCGACACGACGGCGGCGTCAGGATACAGAGCGCGCACCCGCGCTATCTGGTATGCGTGACCGGCGTGAAAGGGGTTGTATTCACATATTATTGCGGCAATTTTCGTCACTATTTTATCACACGTTCTGAAATTTCCGCGAACGCTCTTGCATTCGGCGGTTCGTTCATATATAATATAAAAGAATTGCTTTAAATTGTCAAGTCAAATGAAAGGATTAACCAAACTAAACCATGAAGGTTCTTGTTGTCAACGCCGGCAGCTCCTCGCTTAAATATCAACTCTTTGATACGCAGGCAGGGGAGGTTCTCGCCAAAGGCATCGCGGAGCGAATCGGCTTAGAAGGCAGCCGCATCGAACACCGCCTCGGCGAGCACGGCGAAAAAACCACGCGCGAAATTCCGATGAAAAACCACGCCGTTGCGACCCGCATCGTTGTCGATACACTGACTGACCCGACGATCGGCTGCATTAAGGACATGAGCGAGATCGAAGCCGTCGGCCACCGCATAGTCCACGGCGGACCCTACTTCTTCGAGAGCTGCCTCGTCACCGACGACGTCATAGATAAACTGAAGCTCTGCTTCGACTTCGCCCCGCTGCACACGCCCGCCCACCTCATGGGCATCGAGGGCTGCCGCGAAGTCATGCCGAAAACGCCTCAGGTTCTCGTCTTCGACACGGCCTTCCATCAGACAATGCCCGAACAGGCATATATATATCCGCTGTCCTATGATATAATCCAGAAGTATAACATCCGCCGCTACGGAGCGCACGGCACCTCGCACCGCTTCGTCTCCCGCGAGATGATAAAGATTCTCGGCAAACCCGCCGAGGAGACGAAGATCGTCACCTGCCACATCGGCAACGGCAGCTCGATCAGCGCCGTCAAGGGCGGCAAGTGCATCGACACCTCCATGGGCTTCACGCCCCTCGACGGCGTCGAGATGGGCACGCGCTGCGGCTCCATCGACCCTGCGATCGTCCCGTACATCATGAAAAAAGAGGGCTTCACGCCCGACGAGATGGCGTCCTACATGAACAACAAGTGCGGGTTCCTCGGCATTTCGGGCATATCCTCCGACAGCCGCGACATCGAGGCCGCGATACTGAAGGGCGACCACCGCGCTTATATCGCCGCCGCCGTGCTCGCATATCAGATCAAGAAGTACATCGGCGCCTACACCGCAGCGATGAACGGGCTCGACGCCGTCGTCTTCACCGCCGGCATGGGCGAGAACAACCCCGAGCTGCGCGACCGCGTCTGCACCGGCATGGAGTTCTTTGGCATCGAGATAGACCGCGAGCTGAACGCGCGCTCGCATCATCAGCCGAACATCGTCCGCCTCTCGACCGACCGCTCCCGCGTCGCCGTCTATCTCATCCCGACGAACGAGGAAGCCGTCATCGCCGGCGACACCGAGGAGATCGTGAAGGCGCTGTAAGCGCATGTGCGGTTTTGTCGGGCAGACCGGCCGCACGTACCGTAATAATATGCAATCGTTAACAAAATACGGGCGTCAAGCCCGTATTTTTGTGCTGTTTTTACAAATCAGCCGCGACCGTCGGGTGTATATTACGTTTACTATATACAATGATACGGCAGCGGGTTTCTGATATAATAATATAATACGTAATATTAGGTATATTTTACCTGCCGCAAGTCGATAATTAGCCGGAGTACATAAATTATTATCACAAAGGCGGGTAGATAATATGCGTTCCGGAATGCTGTCCCCCGCGTCGGCGCGCGCAGACGCGCGTGCGGCGGGCCGGCAGACGCCCGACGCGGTTGACTTTTTCTCCGCGTTATGCATACCGCTTTGCTGCGCTGGTGTCAGAGCCGCTTTATACGGTCTCGTAAGCGTCATAAAAAACGGCCCGCTGACGGCGGCGGAAACGGCGGCGGTCACGCTTTTCTGCGCTTCCCTCATGTTCGCCGTTGCGCTCACGCCGACGGCGGCTCTGACGGAGCGGCTCTATAAACGGCTCGGCTTCGAATGTTTCCGTGCGCGCGCCGGATGCGCGCTTGCGACGGCGTCGCTGCTGATCGCGTGCGGAACGGTCGCGGCCGCATACGCCGCGTCGCGGTACGCGCTGTCGTACTTCGGGCTCGATAAAACGATAACCTCTGTCGCAACGGCGGCTGTCACCGCGGTCGCGTCGCTCGAAGCGTGCGCTGCTGCCGAAACCGCGTTCATCGCGTCGCACGCGCTCATAACGGGACGCGTCGGCACGCCGGGCCGCGCTCTGAAGCTCGCGTTTGACCGCACGCGCACCGAGGCGCTTTCGCTTTTAGCGTTTTCGCTCTCGTATCTGCCCAAGGCGGCGCTTGTGCCGCTGACGGCGGGGTTATATTTGGCGAAGCTGATACCCGAGAAGGCGGCGGCGACCGCGACGCTCGCCGAAACATATCTCTGCGCCGCCGAATTCGCGACGTGCGAAACAAGGTACAAACGAGAACGCACGAAAAATAGCAAACGCGGCGCAGACCACGGCACGGCACACGGCGCGGTTCCCGGCGCGCAGGCGCCGTAAAGAAACGGATCCCATACTTCATCTTTCGGAGACATATAATCATTATGGCGGATAAATTTTATATTACGACAGCTATACCATACGCCTCGCAGAAGCCGCATTTCGGCAACACCTACGAGGTCATCATGACCGACTGCATAGCCCGCTATAAAAAGCAGCGCGGCTACGACGTCTTTTTCTGCACCGGCACGGACGAACACGGCAAGAAGATCGAAAACGCCGCCGCCGAAGCGGGTATGTCGCCAAAGGAGTATGCCGACGGCGTGACGAAGCAGATCCGCACCGTGTGGGATCTCGTCGGCGCGGATTACGACCGCTTCATCCGCACGACGGACGAGGACCATGTCGCCGCGGTTCAGACGATACTTCAGAAGTTCTACGACAACGGCGACATATACAAGGGTTATTACGAGGGCTGGTACTGCGAGCCTGACGAGTCGTTCTACACGGACACGCAGCTCGTCGACGGCAAATGCCCCGACTGCGGCCGCGAGGTCAAGCGCGCCAAGGAAGAGACATACTACTTCAGGATGAGCAAGTACACTAAACGCCTGATCGACTACATCGAGAGCCACCCCGGCTTTATCGAGCCCGAAGGCCGCAAGAAGGAGATGCTCAACAACTTCCTTATCCCGGGGCTTCAGGATCTTTGTATCTCGCGCACGTCGTTCACCTGGGGCGTGCCGCTGCCGTTCGACCCGAAGCACGTCTCCTACGTCTGGGTCGACGCGCTGTCGAACTACATCACCGCGCTCGGCTACCGCGCAGACTTAACCTATGACGAACAGCCGGAGCGCTTCCGCAGGTTCTGGCCCGCCGACTGCCACGTCATCGGCAAGGACATACTGCGTTTCCACACGATTTACTGGCCGATATTCCTGATGGCGCTGGATCTGCCGCTGCCTGAGAAGGTGTTCGGGCATCCGTGGTTCAACTTCGGCGTGAACAAGATGTCGAAGTCGCGCGGCAACGTCGTGTATGCCGATGACCTCGCGCAGCGCTTCGGCGTTGACGGCGTGCGCTGGTACGCGCTCGCGGAGATGCCGTACGCGACCGACGGCTCCATCACCTACGAGAGCGTCATCGCGCGGTACAACACCGACCTCGCCAACAACCTCGGCAACCTCGTCAACCGCACGATCGCGATGACGAAGAAGTATTTCGACGGCGTCGTTCCCGCGCCCGGCGCCGAGGAAGGGCCCGACGCGGAGCTGAAAGCCGTCTGCCTGCAGACCGTCGCCGACGTCTGCGCCAAACTGGACAGCTACCGCGTCGCCGACGCCTGCTCGGCGATCACCGATATGCTCTCCCGCGCAAACAAGTACATCGACGAGACGACGCCGTGGATTCTCGCGAAGACCGACGAGGGCAAGATCCGCCTCGCGACAGTCATATACAACCTGCTCGAATCGATACGCTTCGGCGCGTGCCTGCTCGCGCCGTTCATCCCGTCGACGTCCGACGCCATCATCGCGCAGCTCGGCACCGACAAGCGCGGCTACTCCTCGCTCGGCGCGTTCGGCGCGCTCGAACCCGGCAAAGCCGTCGGCGAGCCGTCCGTCCTCTTCGCGCGCATCGACGAAAAGGCAGTCCTCGCCGAAATCGAAGCCGAAAGGGCCGCGAAGGAGGAGCCGGCGCGTCCGCCGAAGCCTGAAGGCCTGCCGCAGATAACGATCGACGATTTCATGGGTGTAGAGCTCCGCACCGCGCAGGTTGTCGCCTGCGAAGCTGTGCCGAAGGCGAAAAAGCTCTTAAAACTTACGGTCGACCTCGGCTACGAGACCCGTACGGTCGTCTCCGGCATAGCAAAATTCTACAAGCCCGAAGATCTTGTGGGCAAAAAAATCGCGCTCGTCGCCAACCTTAAGCCGGCGACACTGTGCGGAATCGAATCGAACGGCATGATACTCGCGTCCGGCGAGGAGAACGTCCGCGTGGTATTTCTGGCGGACGACACGCCTTTGGGCGAGAGAATCCGATAAAAACGCCGTTTAGATATAGGAGAATATGTTACTTTTCGACACCCACGCCCATTACTGGGACGAACGCTTCGCCGAATACGAAGGCGGGGCAAAGGCAGCCGTCGCCGAAGCGCGCGCCGCGGGAGTACGCGGCTTCATCAACGCCGGTTCGACGCCGGAATCATCGCGCCTCTCGATCGAGCTGGCGCTCGAAAACGACGATATGTACGCCGCGGTCGGCGTGCATCCGTCCGACAGCGCGGAGCTCGACGAGGGCGAAGCGCTTTCCGCCACCGAGGAGCTCGTCATCGACGACCGCGAGAGGAAAAGCGGGCGGAAGCTGATCGTCGCCATCGGCGAGATCGGGCTCGACTACCACTGGCCCGACACCGACCGCGACGCGCAGCGCGTCTGGTTCGACGCGCAGCTCGACCTCGCGGCGAGGCTCGGGCTGCCGGTCATCATCCACGACCGCGACGCACACGGCGACTGTCTCGACATCGTGCGCGCCCATCCGGGTCTGCGCGGCGTATTTCACGCGTTCTCCGGCAGCGCCGAGACGGCGCGCGAGCTTGTGAGGCTCGGCTTCCACCTCGGCTTCGGCGGCACCGTGACGTACCGCAACGCAACAAAGCTGCGCGAAGTCGTCGCAACCGTGCCGGACGAGTATCTTTTAATCGAGACGGACGCGCCGTATCTGCCGCCCGTCCCGCACCGCGGAGAGATAAACCGCAGCGCTCTCATGACATACACGGCGGAGGCGATAGCCGCGGCGCGCGGCGTCACGCCCGATGCGATCGCGGAGCTGACGTATAAAAACGCGCTTGAGCTCTTCAACATACAGCCGGCAAACGCATAAGTCCGCGCGTCATAAAACCTCCGCAGACAGCACGACGGACCCGATATTCAACCCTAAAAGTGAGGCATTTAAATGGTACTCGCATACGAATACAGCGGCGCGCTGTACATAAACCTGACCAACCTGTGCACAAACAAGTGCGCCTTCTGCATCCGCGAACACGACGACGGCATCTACTCCGAAGAGCCGCTCTGGCTCGAACGCGAACCGACCCGCGAGGAGGTACTCGCAGCCGCCGAGGCGATGACCCCGAAACGCTTCCGCGAGATCGTCTTCTGCGGCTACGGAGAGCCGACATGCCGCCTCCACGACATGCTGTGGCTGTGCCGACGCTTCCGCGAGATCGCGCCCGGCGTGCCGATCCGCCTCAATACGAACGGACACGCGAACCTCATATTCGGCGAGGACGTAACGCCGCTGTTCGAGGGTCTTTTCGACGTCGTTTCGGTAAGCATGAACGCCGCCGACAGCGACCGATACAACCGCGTATGCCATCCGCGCTTCGGCGACGACACGTTCCCGGCCGTGCTGAAGTTCATCCGCGACATCCAGCGCCACGTGCCAGAGGTGATAGTCACAGTCGTGCGCGGGTCGATTCCGGACGCGGATATTCCGCGCTGCGCCGATCTCGCCAAGGAGCTGAACGCCAAGTTCAGGGTGAGAGAGTACATATAAAGCCTGTATCCGCAATAAAAAAGACCCGCTTAAGCGGGTCTTTTTTTGCGCTGTTCTTTACCGTGTGGCGCGGCGGATTATCTCTTCGTTTGTGCTCCGCAAAACCCGGTGTGTTCTGCATTGCTCCGATACTGCCCGTCGTCATGACCCGATGCGCTTTTTCATCGCTTCGGGGTTGCGCGCGTGGCGGACGGCCGTTTCCGCCGTGATGCGTCCGGCGCGGTACAGCTCGTAGACCGACGCGTCCATCGTGACCATGCCGTCGGCCGAGCCGGAATATATCGCGGCGTCGAGCTGGTGCGTCTTCGAGTCGCGGATCAGGTTCGATACCGCGCTCGTCGCGCGCATGATCTCGAACGCGGGCACGAGCCCTCCGTCGACGCACGGCAGAAGCTGCTGGCTTATCACCGCCGTCAGCAGCATCGCGAGCTGTATGCGCACCTGCTGCTGCTGAGCCGGCGGGAACACGTCTATTATGCGGTCGACCGTGTTCGTCGCACCGACGGTGTGCAGCGTCGATATGACGAGATGCCCCGTCTCGGCGGCGGTGATGACGGAGCGTATCGTCTCGTAGTCGCGCATCTCGCCGACGAGAATGACGTCCGGTGCCTGCCGCATGCTCGCACGAAGCGCCGCGACATAGCTGTCGGTGTCGGCGCCCATCTCGCGCTGGCTGACGACGCACTTGTCGTTTCTGTGGAAGTATTCGATCGGATCCTCCATCGTGATGATATGCCCGGCGCGCGTATGGTTTATCTCGTCGATCATGCAGGCGAGCGTCGTCGACTTGCCGCTTCCGGAGAGCCCCGTGACAATTATCAGCCCCTTCTGCGTGTCGCGCGCGATGTCGATGACGGCGCGCGGTATCGACAGCTTCTCCGGCTTCGGTATCTCGAACGACACGACGCGTATCACCGCCGCGAGCGAGCCGCGCTGGCGGTACGCGCATATGCGGAAGCGCGACAGCCCCGGCACCGACAGCGAGAAGTCGTCGTCGCCCGTATCGGTGAGGCGGTTGAGCGGCCGTCCTGCCGCCGCGTATATGCGGCCGATGATTTCCGCAGTCGTATCCGGCATCAGTTTTTCGCCGCCGAGCGACGTTATAACGCCGTTTATCTTGAAGGAGAGCGGCAGTCCGGCTATAACGAATATATCTGACGCTTTTTTCGATATCGCTTCACGCAGTATTTTTTCAAGCTCGACCATCATTGATCGTTCCTTTCTTTTTCCCCGGATGAACGCCGCGCCGCGGCTGATTTTACGGCTGCGACAGCAGCCCGAGCGGCGGCGGCGACGTCGGGTCCGCGCCCGACAGCACCCAGCCGGTCACATCGCCGCCGTCGGCGGACAGCGTCACAAGAAGCGTGCGGCTCGAATCTACGGCAAAGCTGCGGAAGAGCGAGCCGTCGGAACCGATCTGCCAGCCGAGACGCGCTGCGGCGGCGGAGCGCATGTCACCGTCCTCCGGTGAGATTTCCCGCAGAGCGGCGCGCAGCTCTACGACAGCGGCGCACGCCTGCGCGTCGGCGGTATAGAAGTCGGCGTTTGCCTGCGCGTACCGCCGCGCGAGCGCGCTCTCGGAGCGCGCCGTCATAAACGACAGCGCCGACAGTATTGCAAGGCACAGCACCGCGAGTATCGTAACCATCGTCGCCGTCCCCACGGCGGGGCCGGCGCCGCGCGCGCTGTCGGAACGCGCTCTGTTCTTCCGCAGATCAGTCATCGGCCGGCGCTCCTTTCGATACGGGCAGGTAACCCGCACGCAGCTCGTAAACGGCGCCGTCCGCGCCGTCGCGCACGACCTTGACGTCGTAATATCCGCCCATGTCGGCAGCAGTGACCGTCAGACCGTCGTCGGTGTACGTTATCGCGCCGTCGGCGCCCTGCGCTCCGTCTAGATACGACGCCGCGAGCGCGGCGTCGCCGCCGGCGGCTCTGACGCACTCGGCGACGCTTTGCGCCGCGGTCACGGCGCGCGTGAGCGTGCGCGCGTCGTCGGTCGTTTCGCGCGCGTTCGCGAACAGCCGCAGG
>DBRA01000040.1:26672-30164 GCA_002305445.1 Clostridiales bacterium UBA1380
ACCCGCGTCAGCTCCAGCGCCGCGGCTTCGGCGACGCTGACGCCCGCGTCCGCGCCGAGCCCGCTGCCTGCCTTCACATAAAGCTCGCGGAGCCGGCCTTCCTCGCACCAGACGTATGTTATGTACTCGCTGCCGTTCACGGTCTCGGTCAAGACGAGCGCGGAGCGGCCGTCAAGCTCGCCCAGCCCGACACTGTTTGCCGCGGAATCGGAGCCGCGGACGCGCGAGGTCAGATAAGCCGCCGCCGATCTTGCGCCGCTGCGGTCCGCGGCGAGAGCGGCGGTATCGGCGTAGACGGCGGCTCCGGCCGCAACGGCGAGCATCGCCGTCGCGGCGTACAGGCAGAGAAGCGCGAGAGCCGCCATGACGGCGGCGGCGCGCGGCGCTCGTTTTTCCATACGGCAGCTCATCTCCTTGCGTTTAATTTAGTGAAGCGCAGGCTGTCAAGACGGGTGTATGTGCGGTTGCGATGCGTTCTCTCTGCCGCTATGCACGGCATTGACTTAACCGGAGCGGTCTCGAGGGCTGCGTCCGCAGCCTGCATCAGTTTCCGCGCGGTATCACGGTTATCTGCGGCGCGAGGTTGCCGCCCGGACAGAAGTAGTGGACGATGTACCCCTCCCCGGGATCGCGCACGCCGTAATTTTCGCACAAATACCGCCAGTCGGCGGGATAAAAGCCCTCGATCGTGTAGCATGTCACGGCGGCGCGCCGTATTGCGTTTTCGGCGACCTCGGCGGTTTCGGCCGCGCCGCCCCTTGACGCCGCAGCCGTTCCGGCGAGCATCCATATCGCCGCGGCGGCGAGCAGCGCAATCTGCACGGCGCGCGCCGCGCTGTCGGTCGTTATCCCGATTCGCCGTTTCTTCATGGCGGCCGCCTCACATCGCGGTCAGCACGCCGAGCAGCGGCAGCATGACCGAGAACATTATCGCGCCGACGAGCACGCACATGATTATGACGAGCGTCGGCTCGATGCGCGCGACGGCGTCGTCGATGCTGTCGGCGTAGGCGCGTTCGCTGCGCTCCGCGATCTGCGCGAAGACGGCGTCGATCTTGCCCGCGCGCTCCGCTATCGATAGAAGGTGCGCGTCCGCGGGCGGCAGCAGGTCGGACGACGCGACGGCTTCGGAGAGCGACGCGCCTTCGGCCAGCTTCGCCTTCACCTCGGCGGTCTTTCTCTCACCCGCGCCGCTGCCGGCGAGCCGCGACGCAAGCTCGAGCGCTTCGTCGGACTGAAGTCCGCTTGCGGAAGCGAGCGCCATCGCAGACGAGAACCGCGCGGCGACGAGCTTATCGGAGGCAAAGCGCTTCGTGGCGGCGGCTATCACGGCGATTATGACCGCTGCCGCGGCGACGACGGCCGCGGCGAGCGGCAGCGCGTTGTCGCTGATGAATCTGCCCGCGTCGAGGAACAGGCGCGCGGCGGGCGACAGCGAGACGCCGAGCTGCGCCGCCATATCGGCGAACACGGGTAGCACGCGCGTCACGAGCACAACGAGCACCGCGAGCATCAGCACGGTCAGAAGCAGCGGATACGACACAGCGGCGCGTATCGCCCTGACGGTGCGGTCGCGTCGGCTGTACCAGCCGGACAGGGCCGAAAGTGTCTCCTCGAGCCGCCCCGTCGTCTCCCCGACGCGCAGGGAGTCGCAGGCGTACCGCGGGATAGCTCCGCATTTCTCGAACGCCTCCCACAGCGGCGCGCCCGACGCGCACGTTTCGCCGATCGATTCGAGCGCGGCCTTAACGTCGCGCCCCGGCTCCTCCATCGAGATTATCCCGGCGCATTCGCCCGCGTCCAGCCCCGATGCGACGAGCACCGCGTATTCGCCGAACAGGACGGACAGTTGTGCGTCGCTCAATCTGCGTGCTTTTTTCACTGCGGCTTCACCCCGTTTCAGTAATAGTAAACTGCTTTGTAGTTCGCCGGATCGGGCACGAATTTGTCAGGGTCGGCGTAGCCGGTCGACGCGTATGTGGCGTCCATGATCTCCCACTTGTTTCCGTCAAAGCTGATCAGCGCCGTTATCCAGCCGGTCTTCTCCGTCCAGACGTTGATCCACGCGTGGTATACCGTTCCGGCGTAGCCGAAGACGAGCTTCGCGGGGATGCCGCGCGAGCGCAGCATCGCCGTCATAAGCGACGCGTAGTCGAAGCATATCCCCTTCTTCGTTTTGATTATTTTGTCGAGGTCGGGGATGTAGCCGCCGATCGATCCCACCTTTGCGGCGAGATCGTAATCGTAGCTGAGCGACGACGCGACGTAATGATAGATTCTATATATCGTCTCGAACTCGTCCGACGCGCCTTCGGCGAGCGCGGCGGCGATCTTGACGCAGGGGCTTTTGCCCGTATAGTTCACATAATAGCTCGGCAGCAGGTACGGGTCGAACTCGCCCGGCTGCGCCGCGACCGACGCCGTGACAAGCGCGTAGTACTTCGAGCCGTTCGACTGGTAAAGCGTGACCGTATATGTTCCGGCGCCCTCGGTAAGCGGGAAGGCTGCCCACTCGCCGACAGGGGTGAATATGTAGTCGTACAGCGCGCCGGACGGCGTCGCGACGCGCAGTATGCGGCGCTCGGCGTCGGCGCCGTCGTACCTGACGGTCACGTAGCCGCGGTGCGGCTTCGAGTAGTCGATCACTGCGTCGCCGCCCTTCGCCGTCAGCTCGCCCGGAGAGCTTGTGAGCCTGACGTCGACATCGGGGCGCTTCAGCGCGGCGGCCTCGTCGAACGCGGGTTCGGCGGGCGCCGGCTGCGTCGTAACATGCGCTTTTGTCGTAGTCGGCGCGGTCGTTGACGGTATTTTTATAGTTGCCGGCGCGGTCGTTGATGGTGATTGCGTTGTCGTAGTCGGAGCTATTGTCGACGGTGTCTTTGTTGTGGCTGGCGATGTCGTTGATGGTGGTTGCGTCGTATTCGTCGGTGTGGTCGTTGATGGTGCTTGTCCAGTCGTTATCTCCACTGTCGTCGACGGGGCTTGTGTAGTTGCATACGCTGTCGTTGACGGCGGTTCTGTTGTCTGCGGTGCTTCTTTTATTTCAGCCGTCGTCGGCGGGGCCTGTCCCGTTGTAGTCTCAGCTGTTATCGGCGTCTGCTGCGTCGTATCTGTCGTCATATCAACGGCAGGCTGCGATGTCGCATCGGTCGATGAAACGGAATACGNNCGGCGCGGCACGCGAGCATGCGGATACAGCCATAGCGGTAACCACCGCCGCCGCGATCGACACGAAACGCCGCATGTCACGTTCCCCCTTCCGGTATTTATATACTTTTACATAATAATACAATATCCGCGCCGTCAAGTCAAGGACGGCGTATTTACATTGCGTGCGGCGCATGGTATAATCTCCGTAACGCTTTGTTTATCTAATAATCTGTGCGGAGGATGCGAAAAATGATATACAAACCCGATATCGGCGAGATGTGCGCCGATAACGTAAAGCGCGACGGCGACCGCTTTGTCTTCGGCGGCGACGGAGCCTACGGT
>DBRA01000040.1:30171-31869 GCA_002305445.1 Clostridiales bacterium UBA1380
GGCGGAATCGCTCTGGGTCGCCATCGACGTCACGGCGCTAACGAAGTTCTCGGCGACGGTCGAGTTCGTCTTCGGCGACGTCCGCGGACGGACGCTGACGGGCAAGATGGGCGTCATGCCGAACCTCCGCACGCGGCTCGCGCTGCCGCTTTCGGCGGCGGAGGGCGGCCAGCTGTTCATCGGCCGCACGCCGGGACGACTCAAGACCGTCGCGCACGGCACGCCGCTGCACCTTGACGAGCTCTGCTCGTTCGCTCTGCGCTGCCCGCCGTCGCCCGACCCGACCGAGCTTATCATACACGACTTCTTCATCACTGACGAGAAACCCGCCTTCCCGCTGTCGCCCCGCGTCGTCGTCGACTCGATGGGTCAGCGCATCTACGGCGACTGGCCGGGCAAAACGCACGGCGAGGACGAGCTGCGCGCGTATCTGAACGCGGAGCTTGACAAACCCGAAGCGCCCTTATTCCCCGGGCGCACGCGCTTCGGCGGCTGCGCGGATCTGAAGCTGACGGACGGCACGGGCTACTTCTCCGTCGCCGAGAAGGACGGCCGCGCATGGCTCGTCGACCCGGACGGCTACGCGTTCTTCTCGGCCGGACTCGACTGCGTCGGCATGAACGACGACGCGAACCTCGACGGCATAGAGGAGATGGCGACGCTGCCGCCGAAGGGCGATCCGGGCTGGAGCGGCGACAAGCACTTCGGCTACACGCGCCGCAACTACGCGACCGTTTTCGGCGAGCGCGCATACGACGCGTGGAGCACAATGACCGCGCGGCGCATGAACGAATGGGGCTTCAACACCGTCGCCTGCTGGTCGGACGAGAATTTCGCCCGCGCAAAGAAGATTCCGTACGTGACGATCATGCGCGGCTACCCGCGCACGTCCGAGATGGTTTTCCGCGACTTCCCCGACGTTTTCTCCGACGAGTTCGAGGCGGCGAGCGCGCGCTGGGCGCGCACGCTCGAGCGCTACAAGGGCGACGCGTACCTGATCGGCTACTTCCTCTCGAACGAGCCGATGTGGGCGTTCGTAAACGGCATCTCCGTCTCCGCGCTCCTGCTCGAGGATAAGCGTCCGCTCGCGTCGAAGCGCGCGCTCGCGCGGTTCGCGCTCGATAAATACGGCTCTGTCGCCGCGCTCAACGACGCGTGGGGCAGCGATTACACGGACGGGGACGACATCGTCGCGCGCAGCGTCCGCGCAGATGCGCTCACAGAGACGGCCGCGGCCGACATGGCTGTCTTCGACCGCGAGCTCATACGCCGCTTCATCGGCATTCCGGCGAAGGCCGCACGCGAGGTCGACCCGGACCATCTGAACCTCGGCATCCGCTACGCATGGATCAGCTCGCCCGCGCTCGCCGCCGGCTCCGAATTCGTCGACGTCTTCTCGATCAACTGCTACGCCATGGACCCGACCGAAGCGGTCAACCGTGCGGTCTCCCTCTCCGGCAAACCCGTTATGATCGGCGAGTTCCACTTCGGCGCGCTCGACCGCGGTCTCGAGGCGACGGGCATACGCGGCGTCACCTCGCAGCGCGAGCGCGGCGTCGCATACCGCCGCTACCTCGACGCGGCCGCGGCGCACCCGTCCTGCGTCGGCGCGCACTACTTCATCCTGCTCGATCAGCCGTACCTCGGCCGCTTCGACGGCGAGAACTACCAGATCGGGCTCGTCGACGTCTGCGGCAG
>DBRA01000032.1:0-29059 GCA_002305445.1 Clostridiales bacterium UBA1380
CTATACGTTATCAGCACAAATTATCGGAGGCTGAGGCTTCGGACGCGTCTTTGTTTTTCCGTCCGGGCAGGCGGCGCAGGAACACGGCGGAAAGCGGCGGCAGCACAATCCTGATGTAGTTCTGCTTCTCGCCTTTATCGTCGACTGCCGTTTTCGACTGAATCGGCGCGTCGTTGAGACAGCCGCCGCCGCCGAACTCGGTGCGGTCGGAGTTGAAGATCTCCTCGTATTTACCGGCTTTCGGCACTCTGACGACATAATCGATCCGCTTGACCGGCGCGAAGTTCAGCACGACGATGAGCTCGCCGCCGTCGATCGCGCGCCTGCGGTAGCTTATGATGTTGCGGTCTGCCTGATCGGCTTCGATCCACTCGAAGCCGTCCCAGCCGTCGTCGATCTCCCATAACGCGGGCGTGTCGAGGTACAGATTGTTCAGATCGGCGACGTAGCGGTGCAGCTCGTTGTGCCGCGGGAAGTCGAGCATGAACCACTCGAGCTGGTTCTTATAGTCCCACTCGCGGAACTGGCCGTATTCGCAGCCCATGAACGTCAGCTTCTTGCCCGGCAGCGTCATCATGTATGCGAAGAACACGCGAGCGCCCGCGAACTTGTCGTCGTACTGCCCGAACATCTTGTCGAGCAGCGACTTTTTTCCGTGAACGACCTCGTCGTGACTGACCGGCAATATATAGTTTTCGGAGAACGCATACATGAGAGGGAAGGTCAGCTTTTCGTGGCAGTACTTGCGGAATATCGGATCGGTCGAGACATACTCGAACATGTCGTTCGCCCAGCCCATGTTCCATTTGAAGTTGAAGCCGAGGCCGCCTTCGTGAGCGGGTTTCGTTATCATCGGCCAGGCCGTCGATTCCTCAGCGATCATCAGCGCGTTCGGAAACTCGGCGAATACGGCCGTGTTCAGCTTGCGGAAGAAAGCTATCGCCTCGAGATTGTGGTTGTTGCCCTCCGAGTTCGGCACCCACTCGCCCGGTTCGCGGTCGTAGTCGAGGTATAGCATCGACGCTACGGCGTCGACCCTGAGCCCGTCCGCGTGGTAAACGCGCATCCAGAACAGCGCGTTGCTGATGAGGAACGACTGCACCTCCTCTCTTCCGACGTCGAAGAAGCGAGTGCCCCAACCGCGGTGCTCGACCCTGTCCGCCCCCTGATATTCGTAGAGCGGTTTGCCGTCGAATTCAAACAGGCCGTGCCTGTCGCGGGGGAAGTGCGCCGGCACCCAGTCGAGTATGACGCCGATGCCGCAGGTGTGCATCCTGTCGACAAAATACGCGAAGTCCGCGGGCGAGCCGAAGCGCGAGGTCGGCGCGTAGTAGCCGCAGACCTGATAGCCCCACGACCCGTCATACGGGTGCTCCATCACCGGCAGCAGCTCGACGTGCGTATACCCCATCTTTTTGACATAAGGCGCGAGCTGGTCCGCGATTTCGCGGTAGTTGAGATAATTCTCGCCAGACTCCGTGGACTTGCCGTCGCGCGTCCGCCACGATCCGAGGTGCACCTCGTAAATATTAAGCGGCGCGCTCCAGAAGTGCTGCGGCGCGCTTTTCTGTTTTGTCTTTCGGGGGGCAAACAGCGAGCGCATATACTCGCGATAACCCTCGTCGTGCCACTCAAAGCGCGAGATATCGTAAATTATGGATGCGGTCTTGGTCAGCGTCTCGCCGGAGAACGCGTACGGGTCGGCCTTCAGGCGCGTTTCGCCGGATGAGGTGATTTTGTATTTATAGAATGTACCTTCCGCCGTTTCCGGCCTTGATACGGTCAGCTCCCAGACGCCCTTCTGCGTAACTCTGCGCATCGGCAGACCATTGTCCCAGTCGCAGATGTCTCCCACGAGGCTGACGCTGTCGGCGTTCGGCGCCCAGACGCGGAAGGTATATGCGAAGCCGTTTTCGCCGCGCTCCATGTGGCATCCGAGCCATTCGTATGCGTGGAAGTTAGTTCCCTGATGGAAAAGATACGCCGGCAGGTCGTCTTTACTCACGCAAAGAGTTTTTTCGGATTCCATATCGCGCCCTCCGCATAAATATATACTTCTCTGTAAAATATTATACAATACAACAATCTTATAGTCAAGGGCGATTTGTCAGTATGCCGAAATCCGTTAAAAATATTCGCTAAAATTATAAAATTCGCTTTGTTAACGGAATTTCAATAAACGGAATGTATAATAATATCAACCGGAGGTAATGGTAATGGAAACTACGTCAAACGCTCTGCCGAACTACACCAAAGGCGAAGAAATCATGAACATGGCGTCGCACATCGTCGGCGGCGCGCTCGGCGTCGTCGTGCTCGTTCTGTGCGTAATAAAAGCCGCGTTCACAAGCGGCGCCGTCGGCGTCGCTTCGTGCGCCGTATACGGCGCGTCGATGGTTATTTTATACACTATGTCGAGCATTTATCACGGCCTGCGCTCGCCGCGCGCCAAAGCTGTTTTCCGCGTGCTCGACCACTGCACGATATACCTGCTTATCGCCGGAACGTATACGCCTATCGCGCTTGTGTCGGTTCGTTCCGTTTCGCCCGCCGCGGGCTGGGCTATGTTCGGGCTCGAATGGGGACTGGCCGCGCTCGCCGTCACGCTGACGGCGGTCAGCCTGAGACGGTTCTTCGTCTTTTCGCAGATCTGCAACCTTGTCGGCGGATGGCTCGCGCTGTTCTTCTTTCCGTATGTCTGGCGCGCGCTGACGCCCGCCGGCTTCGGCTGGATATTCGCCGGTGGTCTTGCGTATTCGACAGGCGCCGTATTTTACGCGATAGGGAAGCGCAAGCGCTGGCGCCACAGCGTATTTCACATATTCGTCGTGCTCGGCAGCCTGCTGCAGTTTTTCGGAGTGTTCTTCTACGTCCTGTGACGGGCGGTCAATTTCGACAAAAACACCGCACCCGACAGCTTTTGATTTTTATAAAAAATTCTGCATGCGCACTTGACCTCGCCGCCCGATTATGCTATAATAACAAGGCTGACAAAAAAGCATCTGGGTGTGGCGCAGTTGGTAGCGCGCTACCTTGGGGTGGTAGAGGCCGCTGGTTCAAATCCAGTCACTCAGATTCCGACCGGATGGGTACGATCAAACGCCCGTATCGGTCGCAAAGTTAAATAATACAAGAGCGCGAGTTCTGCTCGCGCTCTGTTTTTTATTTTTCTCCATCCGCATAACGGCGAACATCATGACATCGCACCGCGTCAAAACACCTGCGACAGCCCCTGATACTCGAACCGTATCGGCTTCGTGCCGACGAGGAACCGTATCATATACGTCTTCGTGTTCTCGTCTACCTCCTCGATGACGCCCTCGCCGAACACCTTATGTTTGACGATTGTACCCACCGGCAGCACCCTTGCGGCGGACGTTCTCTGAATGACGATCTGCCGGGAATGCTCCTCCATGATCTCGTCGCTGATGTGCCCGATGCGCGTGATGTGCTCGCTTCCTATATCGAAAAGAAAGCGCGACGGCGTCTTCATGTAGCCGCGGAAGCCGAACCCCTCGCTTTCGGTCATGTATAGCTGCCGCTTCGCGCGCGTCATCGCGACGTAGCAGAGGCGCCGCTCCTCCTCCAGCGCATCCTCGCGCCGCTCCTCGAGCGCGCGTGCGGACGGGAAGATTTTCTCGGACAGCCCCGCGATGACGACGGTGTGGAACTCAAGCCCTTTTGCGATATGCGCTGTCATTATTCTGACGCAGTCCTTGCTGTCCTCCTCGTCGATGTCCCTGTGAAGCGACACATCCTGTAAAAACGCGGACAGCGTCAGCAGCTCGCCGTATTCGGTCTCTAGCGTCACGATAGACCGCGCCAGCTCAGACACGTTGTCGAGCCTGTCCATTTCGCCGCTCTCGCGGATGTACTGCTCGTATCCGGTCTCGATAAGCAGTTTCTGCAGCAGTTCCGATACCTGCGCTGTTTCGGCGAACTCCTTCATGCGCTCGATTGTGTTGACGAACTTCTTCGCGCCCGTGCCTGAAAACACGGGGTTGTCGATATGCTTCTTCAATGTTTCGTACAGCGTCGCGTTGTCGGCCTGGGCCTGTGCCGTGATGAACGCGAGCTTGTTCTTGCCCATCTTGCGGCGCGGCACGTTCACGACGCGCTTAAACGACAGATCGTCGCCGTACTCCACAAGGCGCAGATACGACAGCACGTCCTTTATCTCCCTGCGCTCGTAAAATCCGACGCCGCCGTAAACGGTGTACGGTATGTTGTGCTTTAAGAACCCCTGCTCGATGAACCGCGAAACGTATGCGGAACGGTACAGCACGGCCATGTCGCTGTACCTGCCGCCGTTCTCGACATGGTTCTTTATCTTGCCGACGATGTAACCGATTTCGTCGTTGTCGTTCTTGCCGTGGTAATGCTCGACCTCCGCGCCGCTTCCGTTCTGCGTGTGCAGATCCTTTTCGATGCGGTTTCTGTTCTTGGCGATAAGGTCGTTCGATGCCGCGATTATCTCCGGCGTCGACCGGTAATTCTCGTTTAAGAAAATTGTCTTAAAATCGGCCTTAAGCTCGGGGATTTCATGTTCCGTGAAATACGACTGAAGCTCGCCTGTGAAATACTTTCTGACGTTGTCTTCGAACTCGAGCAGAACCTCCATTTTAGAGCCGCGCCACTCGTATATATTCTGGTCGGGGTCGCCCACGACGAAGAAATTCTGGTTTAGGTCGGTCAGCGTACGGATCAGCTTGAACTCCTTCATCGTGATGTCCTGGAACTCGTCCACCATCACGTAATGCAGGCGTCTCTGCCACTTCTGCAGAATGTCCTCGTGCGTCTTGAAAAGGTATATCGTGAAATTTATCAGGTCGAAAAAGTCAAGCCCGAAATACTTCTTCTGCTTCTGCATGTAGCGGAAGATGACCTTCTGCCGCAGGTCCTTCGGTTCCGCCGTGCCGATATCGTTGCCCGGCACCGCCATGTATTTCATGTACTCGCCCAGATTCTTCTCATAACGGATCTGGTCGATCATGAATTCAAATGTCGCGGTGTCCATTTTTATGCCGAGCTCCTCGTACACCTCCTCGAGGATGCTTTTCTGGTCGGTGTTGTCCAGTACGACAAAGCTCTCGGGGTAAAACAGCCGTCCGATGTCCTCGCGAAGGACGCGCGTGCAGAAGGAATGAAGCGTCGACACGAACGACGTGTCTATGCCGTCGCCGAGCAGCCGTCTGAGGCGGATCTTCATTTCGCGCGCCGCCTTGTTTGTAAAGGTTATGCACAATATGTTTGCGGGCGATACGCCGAGCTCCTCCACAAGATACGCGTATCTTGCCGTCAGTGCGCGTGTTTTGCCGCTGCCCGCGCCGGCGATGACGCGGATGTATCCCTCGGTCGCCATAACCGCCTGCTTCTGCTGTTCGTTCAGGTTTGACAGGATTTCGTCTATTCCCACTTTATCGGTCCTCTCGAAATTCGGCTGATTTTCTGATGATTATCATTGAAGGAGTACTCACCGCTCCACGGGAACATTATACCATATAGATGTAAAAGATGCACGATGTTTCGTGAAATTTTCACGCACATGGTTTCTTCTTTTTATTACAATTTAATCTTGTTCTCTTTTCTGTCCTATTGACACGGTCGCGTCCGCATCTGTATAATAAAAACGATTTACAAAATCAATCGGCATACTCGGCACATAAAACATGAAATGCATATTGACCTTAAAGCAGGCAGCTCAAATAACAGCGCGGAGTCATATCTGCGCATCGGAGGATGTTATGACAAAGATAACCCGATCCGGCGAATATACGGAGAAGCCGACCGATATGCGTATTTTCGGTTGCTTCATCGAATCCGGCTTCGGCCGTCAGGTGAGCGGCATGTGGAGCGAGATGCTCTACAACCGCGCTTTCCGCGTCGTCCCGGAATACAAGCGGGCCACATGGGACTGGCTCGGACTCGATAAGGAGCATTACAAAAGCGACGCGCCGTTCTGGCACAGCGGATACGAGGAGCACGACTGGTACTGGCTGGGTAAGCCGCGCATCTGGCGCACCTGCGGCTCCGAAACCTTCAAGGGCACGACGTCGCTCGTCGTCGACAACCGCGCCGGCGGGGAATGCGGAGCGGCGCAGGACGGCATTCACCTCGAAGCGGGCAGGGAATATGTCTTCACCGTGTTCTGCGGTGCGTCTGTCTCGCGCAGCGACCCCGGACTCAACGGCTTCGGCGACTCCGTAAGACCCGCCGAACCGAAGCCGCTGAAAATATCCGTGGGCGGGCAAAGCGCGACTCTCGACGTTTACGGCGTCCCGAAAGCGCACGAATGGCGCTTTACCGCGCGTGAAACGGGCGTGTTCACGCTGTCGATCACGTTCGACTGGCGCGGGGGGCTCATACTGGCGGCTGCTTCGCTGATGCCGGCCGATACGCTCGACGGCTGGCGGCGCGACGTCGTCGAGCTGATGCGCGAAGCCGGCCCGACCGTCGTCCGCTTCCCGGGCGGATGCTTCACAAGCTTTTACAACTGGGAAAGCTCGATCGGCCCGCGCGACGAGCGCGAACCGCAGGAGAGCTATTACTGGGGCGGGCTCGAGGAAAACGACGTCGGACTCGACGAATTCCTGCGCCTGTCGCAGCTTGTCGGCTTCGAGCCGCAGATATGCTTCAATATGATGACGAGCACGCCGTTCCGCGCCCGCTGCATGGTCGAATACCTCAACGCGCCGCAGAACGCAGGCTACGGCCGCGCCCGTATGCTCAACGGTCACGCCGAACCGTACGGCGTGCGCCTGTTCGAGTGCGACAACGAGCCGAGCCGCAAGTGGAGCGCGGAGCAGTACGCGCACAAATGCGTCGAGTTCGCGCGCGAGATGCGCCTCGCCGACCCGAACATCGAGTTCATGATGGCGGCGTATTCCTACGGCACCTCGCTTCTGCCGTACATGCTCGACATCGCCGGCGGCGATGTCGATTACGTTATCTACCGCGACGGCGACCCCGAGTTCGTCGCGCGCGTAATGCCGGTCATAGAGGCGTACAACAAAAAGACCGGCCGCAATCTGCGGCTTGTCAACACCGAGTGGCTGCCCTCATGCCACAGCCCCGAGCCGTTCGACGAACCGGGCATATCAATGACCTACGGCTGGGACGGCGTCATATACAACGACTATGACAAGGTGTTCTCCCGCCACCAGATAAGCTGGAACTACGCGCTCAACGGTGCTCACCGTCTGCTCGACTACATATCCTACGGCGGCGGCTTCGCCCTCGCCAACTTCAACAACATGACGAACACGTGGGGGCAGAACATCATCGAAGCGTCGAAGGACGGGGCGTGGCTCTCCTGCATGGGCGAGGTGTTCGCTTTCTTTAAAAAGCATTTCAAGACCTGCACNNCCGACGGCGAAGACGCGCTCTATGTGATAAACCACGGCTCCGTTGCCGCGGGCATCACGCTGCCGGACGGCTATTCCGCCGCCGGAGAGGGACTTACCGCGCCGCGCCGCTCGTCGCACGTCACCGAGTCCGACCGCTGCGTGCGCAAAATCGGAGTCGGCGTGAAAAACTCCGAAGCCGAGCTGCCGCCGCTCTCGCTTGTCCGTTTCGCACGCGTATGAACGCCGCCCGGTGAGAATATAAGCAAAATACGTCAAAATGCGCCGCATATTATAAAAATACCCGCGCTTATTGTAGAAATGTGACATTGACACCCGCCGTTAAAACGTTATAATTTATTGTAACGTTTAATATGGCGGGTGTTTTATCATGCTGCTGCGAATCCTCAGGATGTCCCGAAAATATACGCCGCAAATCGTCGCCGCCACGCTGTGCACGCTCGCAGCTGCGATTCTCAACATCGTCACACCCGAAATCGTGCGCCGCTTGACTGCGTTTCTGACCGATGTCGTCGCTGCGGGCGCCGTTACGGCCGAGGAGGCGGCGAAGACCATCGTAACGCTCGCCGTCGTGCTCGTCGCGGCTTACGCCGCGCGTGCGGTGATGCGGTTCACGGTGATGTATACGGCGCACATCGCCGCGTGGAACTTCGTCGGCGAGCTGACGCACACGGTCTACGAGAAGCTGCAGCGGCTGTCGATGCACTACTACTACAACAAGCAGACCGGCCAGCTCATGAGCCGCGTCATCAACGACACGCGCATGCTCGAGGTGCTCATAGCGCACGCGCTGCCGGATCTTTTCAGCAATGTCGTGGTCGTTGTGACAGTTGCCGTCGCGATCTTCTGCATAAATCCGACGCTCGCACTGCTCGCGCTCATACCCGTGCCGCTTGTCCTCGCGTCCGGCGTCGTGTTTTCAAAGAAAGTCTCCCCGCTGTTTAAGATAAACCAGCGCGTGCTTGGCGAGCTGTCCGGCGCGCTGCAGGACGACATATCCGGTGTCAAGGAGATACAGGCGTTCTGCGCCGAGGACATAATCGGCGGCAAAATGAAAGCCGAGTGCAGGCATTACAGCAACGTCAACATTCACGCGAACTTTGTCAACGCGATATTCACGCCGTCGGTCGAGTTCCTCTGCTCGCTCGGCACGGTCGCGGTCGTCGGTCTCGGCGGTCTGCTCGCCGTCGGCGGCTCGCTGTCCGTCGCCGATATCGTCGGATTCTTCATGTATCTCGGGCTTTTCTATTCGCCGCTTGCGACGCTTGCGCGCATATTTGAGGACGTGCAGAGCGCGCTTGCGGGAGCGGAGCGCGTTTTTGAGGTGCTCGACGCCGACGACAACATAAAGGACGAACCCGACGCTGTCGACATCGGCAAGGCGGACGGCGAAGTCGTGTTCGACGACGTCACCTTCTCCTATAACGGCGACGGCAGCACGCCCGTTCTCGACCATGTGAGCTTCAGCGCGAAAAAGGGCGAAATGATCGCCATAGTCGGCCCGACCGGCGTCGGCAAGACGACGACGGTCTCGCTTCTCGAACGCTTTTACGACGTAAACGGCGGCAGCATCCGCCTCGACGGCCGAGATATACGGACGATCACTACGTCGTCGCTGCGCCGCAATATAGCGCTCGTGCTGCAGGACGTGTTCCTCTTCAACGGAACGATCGCGGAAAATATCGCATTCGGTAAGCCCGGCGCGACGCGCGCCGAAATCGAGGCCGCCGCGAAAGTCGCGCGCGCCGACGAGTTCATACGCGAGACGGACGACGGCTACGACACTGTTGTCGGCGAGCGCGGTATGAGGCTGTCGGGCGGGCAGAAGCAGCGCATCGCGATCGCACGTGCGGTTCTATGCGACGCGCCCGTGCTTGTGCTCGACGAGGCGACGTCGTCGGTCGACAATGAGACGGAAGCCGACATAGCCGCCGCGATCAACTCGCTCGCAGGCTCGCGCACGATAATAGTCATCGCGCACCGCCTTTCGACCGTACGGCGCGCCGACCGCATAATCGTCTTAAAGGACGGCAGGGTCGCCGAGTATGGAAGCCACGACGAGCTCGTCGCGGCCGGCGGCGAATACGCGAAAATGCTCAGCATATAAATACATAAAAAAAGAAGACCGTCAGGTCTTCTTTTTTACTTTGTGAAACAGGATGATTATTATTATTTTACAAAAATAGTCTTAATTATATGGCATTGGAATCAAAAATATTATATAATGTATGCTGATAAAACAACAGATAATCCGGAGGAGTATTGAATGAACTCTGTATTTAAAAACGAACCCGAAAGAGATTTTACCATAAATGAAAACCGCAGGATAATGAAGGACGCGCTTTCTTTCGTTCGCGACCGCTTCGGCGAGACATACCCGCTCATAATCGGCGGCGAACGCATCCCGACGGAGAAGACGATCAAGAGCGTCGACCCGTGCGACCACAAGACCGTCGTCGGCTACGCGGCGTCGGCCGACGCCGCCCTTGCGGACAAGGCTGTCCGCACCGCTTACGAGGCGTATGAATCGTGGCGCTTCGTGCCCGCTCGCGTCCGCGCCGATTACGTCATGCGCCTTGTCGGCGTGCTGCAGCGCCGCCGCGCCGAGATAGCCGCGTGGATGATATACGAGACCGGCAAAAACTACGGCGAAGCCGACGGTGAGATCTGCGAGGCGATCGATTTCTTCAACATGTACGCGCAGAAGGCTCTCGAGCTCGACGCGGGCATCCCGCTCGCCGAGAGCGCGACGGAAAACAACTCCTGCTTCTATATACCGATAGGCGTCGGCATCGTCATTCCGCCGTGGAACTTCCCGTTCTCGATTATGGCTGGCATGGCCGTCGCCGCCGCCGTGACGGGAAACACCGTCGTTATCAAGCCGGCGAGCGATTCGCCCGTCATATGCGCCAAGTTCATGGAACTGGTCGAGGAAGCGGGTTTCCCGGCCGGCGTAATGAACTATCTGCCCGGCTCCGGCTCCGTCATGGGCGACGCGCTTACGACGCACCCGCTCACTCGCTTCATCAACTTCACGGGCTCGAAGGAGGTCGGGCTGCGCATCAGCCGTCTCGCCGCCGAGGATCACGGACAGATCTGGATCAAGCGCGTCGTCGCCGAGATGGGCGGCAAAAACGCCATAATCGTGGACTCCTCCGCCGACATCGAGCTTGCCGCCGCCGGCGTCGCGACAGCCGCGTTCGGTTATCAGGGCCAGAAGTGCTCCGCCTGCTCGCGCGCGGTCGTCGACCGCTCCGTCTATGCCGATTTCATCGACGCGCTCCGCGAGAGGACGCTCAAGATCAAGCAGGGAACCGGCGAGGACGACGCGGATATATGCGCCGTCATCAGCTCGCGCGCCTACGCGTCCATCACGAATTATATCGAGATTGGCAAAAATGAAGGCCTCCTGATATGCGGCGGAACATACGACGACTCGAAGGGCTATTTCATCGCTCCGACCGTCATCGCCGACGTCGACCGCGGCGCGCGCATCGCGAAAGAGGAGATTTTCGGACCCGTCGTCGCAGTAATGCCGGCGAACGACTTCGAGGACGCGCTCGCGATAGCGAACGGCACGGAGTACGGCCTGACCGGCTCTGTCTACTCGCGCAGCCGCGACCATCTTGAGGAGGCGCGCCGCCGCTTCCATGTCGGCAACCTGTATTTCAATCGCAAGTGCACGGGCGCGGTCGTCGCGAACCACCCGTTCGGCGGCTACAACATGTCCGGCACGACCGCCAAGACCGGCACCGCGGACTATCTGCGCAACTTTTTGCAGCTCAAGTCCGTTTCCGAAAACATAATATGGTAACAAAATCGGAGAACGGCTATTCGCTGAGCGGCGGCGGCATAAACGCCGTCGTCGGCGAATACGGGCAGCTCGCCGCACTGCGCCTGTACGACGATTGCGACGAGACCTTCCGCGCGACGAATTACGTGCTCAACCCGGAGGGCGCGCCGAAGCAGAGCGCGGACAAGGTCGAGCACGAATGGTTCGGAGAGCTGTTCCTGTCCGTTCGCACCGACCGCTTCGACGCCGAATACAAGACGTCCGAAGCGCCGTCGCGCGTTATGACTGCCGACGGCACCGGTGTGACCGTATCATACGGGTTCCCGCCGTCCTTGAAGCTGACGGAGCGGTACGAGGTGTCGGAGCGCGGGCTGACGCTTACTCTTGCGGTCGAAAACGGCGGCACCGAAGCGGTCGAGGTGACCGACCTCGGCATCGCCATGCCTTTCAACGAATACTGGACGCCCGCGTTCGAGGGCGAGGAGCTGTACGACACGCGCGTGACCGCGCACTCGTACGTCAGCCGCGACTCTACGTACATCTACGCGCAGCGGCCGAGCGGAAACGGGCGCTTTCTTCTGATAACGCCCGTCCCCGGCAGCCACGCCGGCTTTGAGTACAGGGACACATGGCGCGAGCGAGCCGGCCACGGCCGCTCGCTCTGGGCGCAGGACCGCGAGGGCTGGGCGTGCGGGCTGTACGTCTACTACATCTACTCCGCGGCGATATCGCGCACCGGCTCCGGCTATCTCGGTTCGACGTCGCTGACGCTCGCGCCGGGAGAGCGGCGCGAGTACGGCTTCCTCTTCCGCTCGGTCGGCGACTACGCGGCGATGAAGCGCGCGCTGTATGACGACGGCGTAGTCGACGCCGTCGCCGTACCTGGCTTCGCGTACTGCGAAGACATGGACGCGCGGTTTTACCTCCACATCCGTCCGGACGTTAGCATCGATTCCATTAACATACGCTGCATGCACGAGACACGGCTGTATAAGAACCTGCGCAACTGCCTGTCGAACGACCTGCCGTGCAAAAACACGCAGTCGCACGTCGACTTCGTCGAAGAAAAGACCGTCGGCGGCGAGCGGTACCTCGTATACTCGTTGCACCTGTCGTGCCTCGGCGTCAACCACGTCGATATCGGCTATTCGATCGACGGTGCGGCGAAGTCGACGACGCTGCAGTTCTATCTGATGGAGAGCGCCGGCGCGCTGCTCGAGCGCCGCGCCGCGTTCATCGCAGACACGCAGACGCACAAGGCCGACGGCGGCATCGGCGACACCGTATTCGACGACTGGATGATGGACTCCAAATGCGTGCGCGAGCACGTACAGCCCGGTTATTGGGAGATGAGCTACTGGGGCTGGGGAGACGACTGGGGTTATACGCACGGCGAGTTTCTGGCGGAGTACGCGTCGTACAAGCCCGAGCCACGCTACCTGCGCACCGTCGACGACTACCTCGAGACGGCGATCTGGCGCGATCTTATGGGCGAGCATCACGACGACTTCCTCGTTCACGACTTCCTGTCGCGCGAACCGAACAAATCGCCGGTCTACCGCGGCTACGCCTACCCGCACATATACAACACATACCTTGCGATGTACCGCGCCGCCAAGACGTACCCGTCCGCGATTTCGTATAAGCATCCGCCGCGCGAATATCTGCGCCGCGCGTACGGAATCCTCCGCGCGCTGTACCGCTCCGGTCAGGTCGCCTACAACTGGGAGACAGGACTGATGGGCGAGTGTACGACGCCGGAGCTCATCGACGCGCTCGAGCGCGAGAGCATGACGGACGAAGCCGCCGACGTCTGCGCGATTATGACGGAGAAGTATGGAAACTTCAAGAACACGAAATACCCGTACGGCAGCGAATACTTCTACGACAACACGGGCGAAGAGGCGGTTTATACGCTTGCCGCGATGAACGGCAACGCCGAGATGATGCGCAAAATCGACAAAAAGACGCGCGCCTGCCGCGGATCGCAGCCGGTGTGGTATTACTACGCGGTACCCACGACCGTATGCGGCGAGCACTGGTGGAACTTCCAGTATACGGCGGCGCTCGCGGGCATCGCGCTCGACGAAAACCTCCGCTTCAGACTCGATATGTCGCCGGCTGAGCGGGCGGACGCGCAGCGTATCTCATACGCCGCGAAGCTCGCGAACCTCACAAGCGTGAACTCCGGGCAGATCGACGCCGACCCCGAAAATATCGGCGCCGCCGCATGGACATACCAGGCGGTGCTCGGCCACCTCGGAGGGATGGGCGTCGGCGGCGGCAAGCTGCATAACGGCTGGCGGCAGATGGCCGGCGAGGCCGATCTCGGTTTGTTCGGCGCGCTTCGCTTTCTGTCAGCGGATGTGGCGCGCGACGAGGTGTTCGGTCTTTACGGATACGGCTGCGACGTAACAGATGCCGACGGCCTCTGCTGTATCACGCCGCGCGACGGGCTCGGGCGGCGGCTCAACTTCATAAACGAGGGCGTCAGCCTGGAGCTTTCGGCCGGCCGGATTGTCAAAGCCGAAGCGGCGGCGGACCTGTCGCGCATCGTGCTGACGGTATGCGGCTACGGTGCGGGCTGCGTCGCAGCGCGGCTGACCGTAACAGGCGCTGTATACAAGTCGTGCGAAATGGCAAATAATGTATTTGATATCACGCTCGAAGAAACCGAAACGGTTATAACGCTCGAAAGATGAAAATGCTGCGGATTTTATTATATAAATGAAATTATATCTATCACTGTTGCTTTTCGCCGTTCTGTCAATATCCTTGCTATCCTGTTCGCCGTCCGGTACGCCTCCCGTCATGGGAGACGTATCGGACGTCCTTGAAACCGCGCTCGAGAGCACACCAGCCGAATCAGAGCGATACGAGCTTATCAGGGAGCTGATGGGCATAACGTCGCTGCCTCAGAAACGGACATATTATGTCGACGACGCCGGTTCGTTTTTATACTTCTGCGGCGATATATACGAAAATCTTACGAATATGGCGACGGACGAGCTCAGATATCTGGTGGCGGATGCAAAAACACAGCGCAGCAGGCTGACATATAAAACCGGCGATCTGCCGCGTGTTTACATTACAACCGAGGAAGGCTCCGTGACGGATGAATACACAGGCGCGGCGGTCGCCGTTGTGTCCGGTAGCGGCGAGACGCAGCGCGTCTTCGAAGACGATAACGCGCTCATAAAGATACGCGGCAACTCGACATCGGTAGCGCCGAAAAAACCGTATAACATACGGTTCGGCGAAAGCGTCTCGCTTCTCGGCATGGACAAAGGGAAGCGCTGGGTGCTCCTCGCCAACGCCTTCGATAAAACGCAGCTGCGCAACAAACTCGCGCTCGACCTCGCGGCGCGCATCGGCATTTCATACACCTCGCAGTCGGAGTACGTCGACGTATGGGTAGACGGCGTCGATTGCGGGCTTTATCTGTTGTGCGAGCCCGTTACGGACGGCAAACACAGGGTCAACATCGACACAGAAAAGGGCGATTTTCTGCTTGAGCTATCGCTTACGCGCCGGGAGAGCGGTTATAACTTCATCGAGACGTCGCTCGGCGTTCCGCTCAACATATCGAAGCCGGAGAGCATGACCGAGAGCCTGTACGAACTGCTCGCCGAGCGGCTCGACGAGATCGAAGCGGCAATCTCGACGCACGACATGGACATATACGGCGATTATATCGACGTCGATTCGTTCATCGATTTCTATCTTTTCATGGAGTACGTGAAGGACGTCGACGGATACTTCGCATCGACATATTTTTACATTAAAAACGGGAAGCTGTACGCCGGCCCTCCGTGGGACTTCGACCTCTCAATGGGCAACGTAAACCCGAAAGTCGCGGAGATAAAATACTACGCCTACTGCAACATAATGCATTTCGGAGACAACAGCCATGACAGCACGCACGGCGTATGGATGAGAGAGGGCTGGTTCGCCGCGCTCTGGGAGGACGACGATTTCAAAGCCGCCGCCGAAAGGCGCTGGCACGAGCTGCTGCCCATAATCGAAAACCTGTACGAGGACAACGTACTCGGCGAGAATCGGATCGACTGCTTAGTCAAAGCGTACGGCGACGCGATCGCTGCCGATTACGATGAAATCGGCTGGGACCTTTACGCCGAATACAGCCCGTATGAAAATCCGGATGATTATCCGCTCGACGAGCATTACGAAATCCTGCGCGGCTGGCTGAAGAAACGAGCCGTATGGCTGACGGAAGAACTCTTTAAATGAAAAAAGCTCCGCGTATATATCGCGGAGCTTTTAATATTGAGAGTGAACGGCAATCAGCTGAGCGGCAGATCGCGCATTTCGTCAACTGCCGAGGAAAAATCGAAATCGTCAAAACCGCCGGTGAAGTAGCCGCTGAAATAATCGCCGAAATTGTTGTTGTAATAGTTCCGGAACGTCCTGTAAAAAGCAAAATATACCACGGCGGATAAAACGATTGCGACAACCATAACGATGAGCATCGCGCGGCACAGATTGCGCTTGTTGATCTTCCGGCACCCGCCGCACGCCCAGATGATCGTCAGTATCAAACCGATGATCGGTATGCCGCACAGTATGAAGATGCCTATGTAACCGAGTGTTGAAATCGGCTCGTACGCGCTTGTCTTTCCGGGGCGTACATCGGGCGTGTACTGCTGCGCATACGGCTGCTGATATACGGGTTGGCCGGCTTGCTGCTGCGGCTGCTGACCGCCTGACTGCGGCGGCTGTTGTTGGGTTGCCGGCTGCGGATTCTGCTGTTGGGGCGGCTGCTGATTTGATGGTTGAGCGGATGCCTGCGGCTTCGGCTGTTCTGCGCCGCACTCTGTACAGAAACGTTTACTCTCGTCGATCGAGGCTCCGCATTTTGGACAGGTTTTTTCCGTCATATTTTTACCCCGCAATATTAATATTCGAGTATATAATACAATATTATTGCGTGTTTGTAAACAGTTTAGCGAAAAAAGTATTTGTTATGTACAGCCGGATTCGATTACAGGCAGTTGCCGCAGCCCGCGTGCGTCAGCGCAAACGCCATCTTCTCAGATATGCGTTCGGAGCAGGCGATATCTTTTATGCCGAGCTCCTTGATAAATGTTATCGCGGCGCGCCCGGCGATAAACGCCGACTCGTCGGCACCCTCGACGAAGTCGAGCGAGGCGATGACTCCGCGCCCTCCCGTGAGCGTGAACTGGCATATGCCGACGAAACCGCCGCGCTTGTCGGCTATGTCGTCGTCATCCGCCGAATATGCGAGCGCCTCGGGCATATACGGCGCTCCGAACAGCTCGCACAGTCTTTTCTGCTCGTCCTTCGATTGAATCGGCTTGACCGTTATCATTATACTGCGGTTCCTTTCAAATTATGGCGCTCCGCGGGCATTATTTTGCCGCGCCGTTTCTTTTCACCGCCTCGCGGTACAGCTTGGCGACTTCTTCGTCTGTGAGCCGGCGCCATTTGCCCGAGGGCAGCTCGCCGAGGCGCAATTCGCCCTCGGCGACGCGTATAAGCTTCACGACGCGCAGACCGAGCGACTCGCACATGCGGCGTATCTGGCGGTTTTTGCCCTCGCGAAGCGTCATTTCAAGCAGCGTCGAGTCGTCCGACGCAGATAAAAAACGCACGCCCGCGCGCCGCAGCTTCTCGCCGTCGAGCTCCATCGGCTGTCCGAGCGCTTCGATCGCCTCGGGGCTAACGCGTCCGGCGAGCCGGACGAGATACTTTTTCTCAACGCCGTTGCGCGGATGCGTCAGCAGATTCGTCAGCTCGCCGTCGTCGGTGAGGATGAGCAGCCCCTCCGAAAACATGTCGAGCCTGCCCACCGGATACACGCGCACGCCGACGTCTTTTATCAGCTCCGTGATGTCCTTGCGGCCTTTATCGTCCGACAGCGTCGACACATATCCGCTCGGCTTGTTAAGCATGATATATGTACGGCGCGCCGGCGCCGGTTTTATGCGTTTGCCTTTGATCGTAATCTCGTCGCGCGCCGGAGCGGCTTTATCGCCGAGCGAGGCGACGACGCCGTTGACGCGGACGTTTCCCGCGGCTATCTCGGCTTCGGCGGCGCGGCGCGACATCAGTCCCGCTTCGGATATGATTTTTTGCAGTCTTACTTCTTCCATTTATTTCGCGGGCGAATCCGTCCGCTTTCCTTTTTGTAAATTGTTGCAGCGTTTGTATTCGTTATGACGGGCAGTCCTCCGCGGCCACGATTCTTGTCTCGCCGATAACGGTGTCGCCGCGCTTGTATATAACGCGGCCGAGGACGTCGCCCTTGCATACCGGCGCGTAGTAGAATCGCTTCAGCTCCGTTACGGCAGTGACGGGGCCGAGCGCGGTGTCCCCCTCGGCAGCGCCGGCGTATACAGCGTCTTTGTTGACCGCGCGGACATAAACATCGCCGTCGGGGCATACGACGCCGACCACGAAAGCAAGCGAGCCGGGCGTCGACAGCGCGACGCGGCGGACGGCGGAGAACCCGTAATCGAGCATCCGCGTGTGGTCGTTCCAGTCGTCTGGCGCGTCGAGCGTAACGGCGACGAGCAGGACGCCGTTCCTTTCGGCGGCGGATACGAGGCAGCGTCCGGACTTTTTCGTGTATCCGGTCTTGACGCCTACGGCGTCGGGATAAAGGCGCAGCATCTTGTTGTGGTTGACGAGGACGCGCGTGCCCTCGCTGCCGCAGAGCGGGATTTTAGCTATCCGCGTCGACGAAATCTCGCGGAAGGTCGTGTTTTTCAGCGCGTATGCGGACAGCTTTGCTAAATCGTAAGCCGTCGTGTAATGATCCGGGTTGTCGAGGCCGTGCGGATTCGTGAAGTGCGTATCTTTGAGCCCAAGTTCCGCAGCGCGCTCGTTCATCATATCGGCAAAGCCTTCGACCGAACCGGCCAGCTCGCATGCGATGGCCGTCGCCGCATCGTTCGCGCTTTCGAGCAGCACCGCTTCGACGAGCTGGCGCATCGTCAGCTTTTCGCCCACGTGCAGATATATGCTCGACCCCTCGACTCCGATCGCGCTTGACGAAACGGTTACGGTTTCGCCGAGCGCACCGCTCTCTATCGCGAGCAGCGCCGTCATAATCTTTGTCGTGCTTGCCATCGGAAGGCGGTCGCGCTCGCGTTTACCCCACAGCACGTCGCCCGTCGACGCTTCGATCAGTATTGCTGACTTCGCAGACACGGCCGGCGTTTCGGCCGCGACGGCGGATGCGTGCAAAGCGCAGACCGCTGCCGCGGAAATGACGGCGGCTGCGCAGCCCGCTATATATTTTAAGAATAACTTCATTTTTATTCTCCGTCAAAAACAGGTTTACGGCGGGCTTTTAAAGACCGCCGCGCCTTTGTATTTTGTTCATACGGAGAATAAAATATACGATTGGCGTTTACTCCGCGCCGTCGGACGGCTTCTTGTTAAAAATTTCTTTTATGCGTGCGATAAGCTCGGGAGAACGCTCGAGGAAATCCGCGATCGTCGAAACAGGGTCGGCCGGCACGGGATTCGAAATGCTCAGCAGCTCGACGTCGCCGTCAGCTTTAATGATAAGAAACGCAACGGGCGTTACGGTCAGCCCCGTTCCGCCGCCGCCGCCGAAATTTGTCTGCTGATCCTTCGCGGCCGTAGTTTTTTCCGCTGCGTTTTTGCCGAGGTAATCGATACCGCCGGACGCGAAGCCGACGCTGAGCTTCGATACCGGTATTATTATGGAGCCGTTGGCGGTCGTTATCGGGTTGCCGATCACGGTATCGGCACCGGCGACCTGCTTTATACCGTCGAGAGACGATTTGATGATCTCGGAAAACTTGCTTTCCATAATTTATACGCTCCTTTTCTTTTTTACTGTATCGGTGTTGGCGGAATCGTTTTTCTCCGTATCGCCTATGAAACCGCTTAAAACGTGCGTCAGAAGCCCGAGCGCGTGGATAACCCGCATCCTGAACGTCAGCCTCAGCCGGACGGACGATCTGCCCGCAATAAAGTCCGGCTTTATGTCAATTTTATCGGTGCGCAACCGTATCTCTTCGGCGGAGCAGACGCCGAACAGCGCGTCAACTGCGGCGCAGACCGCCCCGTATGCGATTGCGGTCTTTGCGGCGTCGTCCGTGGCGACAGTGATGTCAACCTCGCGCGCGATCAGTGTGGAGTGGCGGTGTAGCCGCTCTTTAATCTCGCCGATGAGCGACGCCGCAGTTCTGATCACATCGAGCGGATTTTCGGCTTCTTTGCTTTCGGCGCCCGCCGCGCCTCCGGCAGGCGCGGTCTTCGCCTTCGGCTGTTTCTTTTTCGAATACTTGCGGGAATCCACCGGCTTTTCCGGCTGCGGATAAAGCAGCTTGCGCACCGGGCCGTAGCGCACCCATGCGCGAAAGCCGCCCTTTTCGTCGTAGTTGACGTCGATCGACGCGTTTGTTGCGAGCGCGAGCGCGATCAGCGCGGCTGCCGATGCGATGATGGCGAGCGCTGTCATGGCGTTGAGTTCGTCGTCACAGCGGCGGGCTGACCCGCGTCTTTTTCCGCCGAAGCGGGCGGCAGCGTGTCGCTGCCGCCCTCATATGCGGCGGCGGACAGCCGAGCCTGAACGTCGGCGTCGGCGCGCGGAACGTCGACGGCGGGGAGCTGCTCGAGCGAGCTTATGCCGAAGCAGCGCAGGAAATCGGGCGTCGTCCTGTATAAAACCGGCCGCCCGGGCGCGTCGAGCCGCCCGCACGGTTCGATCAGCTTTTTGTCCATGAGCGACGACATGGCGTAGGACGAGTCGACGCCGCGCACGGTGTCGACGAACGAGCGCGTCACCGGCTCGTTATATGCGATTACGGCGAGCACCTCGAGCGACGAAGGCGACAGGTTGCCGCCGCGCCTTATGCCGAGCGCCTCGCGTATGTACGGCGCAAGGCCCTCCTTTGTGCAAAGCTGGCACGTGCGGTCGTTTACGAGCAGCACCGTTCCGCGGTCTTCCGAGTTATATTCAGCGGCGAAGGCTTCGACGAGCTTTTTCACGGCGGCGGGCGGATAACCGAGCACGCCGGACAGCTTGTCGTACGTCAGCGCGTGACCGGCCGCGAACAAAACCGCCTCGATGATCGCGTTGACTCTGCGCAGCTCGACTTTTTCACAATCCACTCTTCACACCTCCGATCTGTACCTGAACCGCTTCGTCGTCGCGCGCGGTCCTGACGCGGCTGTCGCCGGCCACAAGCTCCAGCTCGACGTCAGAGGTAACCGCTATAAGCCCCGAATCCTCGTCGGGCACGCGACGCAGCACGACGCGCTGCGCGCGAAGCAGCTCAAGCACGCCCATGAACATCGCGATCAGCTCCGCTTTCGATCCTGCCTCGCGCAGATACGGAAGCAGCTGCATCGGCCCTTTTTTGCGCAGCCGAATGAGCAGCGAATATATCTTTCCCGTGACCGAATACGTCTTCGCGTGCAGTATCGGCTCAATCTTCTCGCGCGTGTCCGCGGTCGTTATCTTCACCTCGCGCATGACGCGCGTCAGCGCCGCGGCAAGCAGCGAAACGTCGTGTTCGGCGACATAGCCCGGATCGGGCGAAAGCTCGTCCGGCTCCTTCGCGATTCTGTCGCCGTACTGCGCGTAGAGCTGCGCGAGCGACGCGGCCGCCTCCTTCGCGCGCTTGTATTCGAGCATCGCGGCGGCGAGCGCGGCGCGAGGATCCTCCTCGGTCTCCGGGTCGCGCGGCAGCAGCATGCGGCTCTTTATCAGCATCAGCGTGCTCGCCATAACGAGAAAGTCCGCGGACAGATCCATATCCGCATTTTCCGCCGCTCCGATATACTCCATATACTGGTCGCACAGCACGGCGATGGGTATGTCGTTTATGTCGATCTTGTTCTTCTCGACCAGGCTCAGCAGAAGGTCGAGCGGCCCCTCGAAGAGGTCGAGCTTATATGTCGGCGCCGTGTCTGTCATCTTAAGAAGGGAATGAGGTCGAACACGGCGTTGTAGCCGCTGAACACCTTGTCTATCAGCCAGCCGAGCGTGCCGCCCACGAGTCCGAAGCGGCTGCCGGCGAAGATGAGGATGAACATCGCTATCATAATGTAGTTCTCATACTTCATAATGCCGAAATAAAGCTTCTGCGGCAGCAGCGTCAGAAAGACGCGCGAGCCGTCGAGCGGCGGAATAGGCAGCATATTGAAGATTCCGAGACCGATATTGAGCGTGCAGAACATCTGCAAAAACACAAGCAGGAAATATCCGGGCGAAAAATAGAAGTCCGCGCCCGTCGTATTAATAACGGCGTAAACGACTCTGTAGACGAACGTGCCGGCAAAGGCGAGCAGCAGGTTCGATACCGGTCCGGCGAGCGACGACAGCGCCATATCGCGCTTCGGATTCTTGAAGTAGCGCGTGTTTATCGGCACCGGCTTCGCCCATCCGAAGCCGAAAATGAGCATGCACAAAAATCCGATCGGGTCGAGGTGCCGCAGCGGGTTGATCGACAGCCGACCGGTGATTTTCGCCGTCGGATCGCCCAGTTTATACGCGGCGTATCCGTGCGCGCACTCGTGAATAGTCAGCGCGATCAGAATCGACGGCAGTGACAGCAGCTTTATTACAAGCTGTATCGTGAAATTATTCATCCGTTACATCCTTTTATACTTACACATCGAGTCTGTACAAATCCTCATAGCTCTCGCGGGCGATGCCGATGCGCGCCCTGCCGCCCTCGAGCTCGATCAGCGGCGGACGCGGTATGCGGTTGTAGTTCGACGCCATCGAATAGTTGTACGCGCCGGTGACGAGAACCGCAAGTATGTCGCCGCGCTGCGGCTTCGCAATCTTAACGTTCTCGCCGAGCAGGTCGCCCGATTCGCAGCAGCGTCCGGAAATCGTGCAGACGAAGTCGGCGGGCGATGCCGCATGTGTCGCGTTGACGAAGGTGTACTCGGAGCCGTACAGCGCGTAGCGCGGGTTGTCGGGCATGCCGCCGTCGACGGACACATAGCTTCGGAAGCCCGGAATGGTCTTCACCGAGCCGACCGTATAAAGCGTCGCGCCCGCCGCGGCGACGATCGAGCGTCCCGGCTCAAGCATGATGTCCGGCTGCTCGATTCCGTACGTCTCGCACACGGTGCGGATCTTGATCGAAAGAAATCGTATGTTTTCGGCGATGTCGATTTTGGGGTCCTGCTCCGTATAGCGGACGCCGAAGCCGCCGCCGAGCGACAGCTCGCGCGCGACCCAGCCGAACGTGGTCTTCAGGCGCGCTATAAACGCGAGCATTATCTCCGCGGCGGCGGAGAAGGGCACGACGTCGAAGATCTGGCTGCCGATATGGCAGTGCAGACCGACAAGTTCGATGTTGCGGCAGCCGAGGGCGAGCTTAACAAGCTCCTCGGCCTGGCCCGTTCCTATCGGCGTGCCGAACTTGGAGTCCACGTTGCCGGTGGTGATCTTTTTGTGCGTGTGCGGGTCGATGCCCGGCGTTACGCGCAGTATGACGCGCGGCATCACGCCCGCATTGCCGGCGATCGTGTCGAGCGCGGCAAGCTCCTCCGCGCAATCGCAGGCGAAGCGTCCGACGTGCAGGGAGAGCGCGTATTTCAAGTCCTCGTCCGTCTTGTTGTTGCCGTGAAAGCAGACGTTTTCCATCGGGAAGCCGGCGGCTTTTGCTGTCGCGAGCTCGCCCGGCGACACGCAGTCGACGCACAGACCTTCTTCGGCTGCGACTCTGTATATGCCCTTGTATGAAAGAGCTTTGCTCGCGTAGAAAGCGCGCGAGCCGCCGCCGAAATGCTCGTTCATCGCATTGCGGTATATTCTGCAGTTTTCCCGCACTGCGTCGATATCGAGCAGATAAACGGGCGTGCCGTAGCGCTCGGCAAGCTCGACCGCGTCGAAACCCGCGATCGAGAGACGGCCTTTGCTGTTTACGGAGAAGGTTGCGTCATGTATCATTGTCGACCTCAAACGGTTGTAAAATTCTGTATGCGCAATTTTTATCGCGTATTATATAGCGTAGCAGACGTAGTGGTACGAGCGCGAGACTTCAACGAAACCCGCGGCTTTTGCCGTCGCTATCGACGCGTCGTTGTAGACGGAGCAGCGGTAATCCACGACGTAGCCCTTGTCGTGCAGAAACTTCGAGAGCGCGGCGACGTTCGATACGGCGAAGCCGCGGTTTCTGTAATCGGGCGCGGTCTGCACCGCGATCTCGCGGCGCGCCGAACCCTCGGGATAGCTGTTGATGCTCGCGACGGAGACGATTTCGCCGTCGATGACGGTGACCGCGTATACGTCGTCCTCGTCGCAGTCCATATCGAACGGGTAGCTCGTTGCGTTTCCGAATCCGTCCGGTGACGTAATCAGCTTCGTCGACGGCAGTATCCTGCTCTCGTCAACGGCGGCGAGCTGCATCGACACAAGCTCGCCTTTGCTTTTAGGGTCGTGCATATAGCCGTAGCTTTCGACGATTTTATGAAGCTGAGAATCGATAAAATCCTTCGCTTCTTCGGAAAACGGGTCGTTTTTATACTTCGCGGCGAACTTTTTCGCAACATTTGCTGCGCATTTGTACGCCTCCATTTTAAATTCGCCGTCCGCCGTGACCCAGTATGAAAGCGGGATCGCGCAGTCAAGCGTAAAGCAGTCTTTTTCAATCTTCAGCATCGGTTGTCTCCCTGGTTCCGCCGTTTGAGTAAATGAGTAGGGCGGGCGAATAAATATCTTCGAGGTTTTCGCCGTTCTCGCCGGCGCATAAACGGTAGTATCTGTAATAACCGTCGAGCCGTGACAGGTCCGCGAACCATATCGCTTCGCCGCTTCCGCAGAACGGCAGCGCGATGTCGGTCACGACCGTTCCGCCCGCTGTGCGGCAGTTATAGCACAGTATGTCCGCGCATAAGACGCCCGCGCGCTGCGCGTCCGCCTTGGCGGGCACCTGTCCGCTGCCGATCAGGAACGCCCGAACGGCCCCGTCGTCCGGAAGCGCGCCGTCCCATGATCCGGTATCGGCTATGCCGCCGCCCGAGAACGGTTCTGCGTGCAGGCGCCACTTCACCGGCAGCGACGCGTTAAACTCGTACAACAGGCTTATAAACGATTTAAACTCCTCGTCTTTGTCAAGCAAGGCGAGCGTTTCTTCGAAGGCTGCGTAGTCGGCGGCGGTGAGGCACGCTTCGACTTTCGCCGCATCGTCGGTCGATACGTCGAGCACGACGCGGTTCACCCCGGCGTCGCGCTGCAGGAACCTCAGGTAATCGAAAACGGCGCCGTATATGCCGTGTACCGTTTCATCGAAGGCGATGCAGTACGCGGACGCGTCCTGTATGGCGGAGCGAAGCGAATAATATTCCGGAAAAATGTTGTCCTTTGTGTTGACTTTTTCACTGACGACTCTTATCGCGAGAGGGTGGAAAAGTTTGATCCCGTCCGGCGAAAGAAACAGCAAAAACGCGCATTGCAACAGCGCTGCGGCGGCGAGAAATATGCAGACGCTTTTTGTAAAACGCACCATTGCCGCCTCCGGAATGACAAAGATTTACAAGTGGAATATATCTTTAATATTGTATACTAAATCGCGGCGGATGTCAAGGATATGACCGTTTCGACAGAAAAAACGGAGCCGACCGGCCGGGCTCCGTTAAAAACTTTTATTATAAATATACATGTCAGACGCAAGCCGCGCCGCCGCAAATATAAATCTCCGATTAATACAGCGTGATGTCGCGGATCTTCGGCATATCCGCGCAGGAGGTCACTTTGAATGTCAGCTTCGATAAGTCCGCGCCGTCGGTCTTTATGATGCGCCTGTGACCTATGCACTCGCCCTTCGCGAACGGCGCGCCGTTGATGGCAACCTCGTAGCCGCGGATGTTGTGCCCGTCGCTTATGTCCTCGCGGATGCTTATGTATTCGACGCGCCGTGGCGAGGGAAGCTCGATCGCATAATCGACGCCTTCGCCCGATGTCGACGCGATAGGCGTGCCGAACGTCTTCTTTATCAGCGCGCCGAATTGTCTGAACTGCTCCTCGTCCTGGAAGTCGCCGTCTGTGCTGATCGCCATGCCGAGCAGCAGGTTCGAGTTGCGCCCGACGGAGCGGACGTAGCAGTCGAGCAGATGCTCCGGCGTGAACACCTCCGCTTCTTCGCCCGCTCTCCACGCCCATCCGCCGCCGAAGGCGCGGTGCGTGCGGTTCGGCATATCGGTTTCGGCCGGCCACCAGTATCTGCCGTTCGGGTCGCCGACTCCGGCGGCTTCGTTGTCGAAAGTGCCGTCAAACGCGGCTTCGCCGTTGTTTGTCGTCGCCCAGCATTCGGCGGGCGCGAGCCCGTCCTCGTTGCCGACCCAGCGGACGTTGTGCGGCCACTCGCGCGGCCCCTGGAACGCTATCGCGTTCGGCTGATATTTCGCCAGAATCGGGAGAAGATCCGGGCCGCCCTTTTCGACCGGCACGATACCGCCGTCGAACCACACCTCGAAAAGTTCTCCGTATTCGCTCCAGAGCTCCGTCACCTGTGCCTCGACGCACTTGACGTAATTTTGATAGTAGTCGGACTTGTAGTCCCATTTGCGCGTGTCGTCGATGTCGTAATAGCCGTTGCAGCCGGTCGAGTAGTAGATGCCGGGTTTGATGTCGAATTTTTCGCAGGCGGCGATGAAATCGCCGAGGATGTCGCCCTTGCCGTCCTTCCATTTCATCGACGCGCAGGAGTAATCGTTGACCTTAGTCGGCCACAGCGAGAAGCCCGTGCAGTGGTTTGCGACGAACACCGCGTATTTCGCGCCGAGCTCGTAAGCGGAGCGCACCCACTGCTCCGGGTCGAGCCTTGTCGGGTTGAACATCGACGGCGCGAGCTCCGTTCTGACGGCCTTTGTTTTATACGCGCTGAACGACGGGTTGTAGATCTCCATGCAGTAGTGGATGATTACGCCCAGCTCCATGTCCGCCCATGCAAGCTGCTGCGGTGTCGGTTTCGCCTTATACATAAAAGCACCTCGACATATCGGCCATAAAACGGCCTTATTTCCGAGATGCAGTATAGCATATTTATAAACGAATTACAACAAAGAATCGAATTTTTGCTATAATCGAATAAAACATGCGGCTTTATCCGCGCGCAGCCGAATTTTCGGCGCGAGTAAAGCCGCATAATTTTGTTATTTATCTTGTTATCAATACGCCTTGCCCCAGAGCACCATGTGCTTCGCCGGCTTGCCGCAGCAGACGCATGTGTCTGAGATATGCTCCTGGTCGAACGGGATGCAGCGCGAGCCGACGCCCGTCTTCTCCTTGACCGCGTCCTCGCAGGCGGGGTCGCCGCACCACATCGCGCGGATGAATCCGTCGCCGTGCTGCTCGAGCGCGGAGTTGATCTCGTCGATCGACGTGCAGTCGTGCGTGCGGGCGTTGCGGTTCGCAAGCGCGCGCTCGTATAATCCGTCGCGCACGGCCTTGAGCGCGTCGGCAACGGCTTCGGTCACGTTTTCGAGCGAAACCTCGGTCTTCGCCCTGTCGTGGCGAGTCACGATGACGCACTTGCCAGCTTCGATGTCGCGCGGGCCGAGCTCGACGCGCACCGGCACGCCCTTCATCTCATATTCGGCGAATTTCCAGCCGGCGGTGTTGTCCGAGTCGTCAAGCTTGACGCGGAACGATTTGGCGAGCGTGTCGCGCAGTACGGACGCCGCCTCAAGCACGCCGGGCTTGTGCTGCGCGACGGGAAGGATGACGACCTGTATCGGCGCGACGGCGGGCGGCAGAACAAGGCCGCTGTCGTCTCCGTGCGTCATGATGATGCCGCCGATCATGCGCGTCGAGACGCCCCACGACGTCTGATGCGGGTAGACGAGCTTGTTCTCCCTGTCGCTGTACTGTATGCCGAAGGCGCGCGCGAAGCCGTCGCCGAAATAATGCGACGTGCCTGCCTGCAGAGATTTGCCGTCGTGCATCATCGCCTCGATGCAATACGTCGCGACGGCGCCCGCAAACTTGTCGCTGTCGGTCTTGCGGCCGTGTATTACAGGAATCGCGAGGTCTTTTTCGTGGAAATCCGCGTAGATATTGAGCATGCGGATCGTTTCGGCCTCGGCCTCTTCGGCCGTCGCGTGCATCGTGTGACCCTCCTGCCAGAGGAATTCGCGGTTGCGCAGGAACGGGCGCGTCGTCTTCTCCCAGCGCACGACGGAGCACCACTGGTTATAGAGCTTCGGCAGATCGCGCCAAGAGCGGATTATGTTGGCGTAATGCTCGCAGAACAGCGTTTCGGACGTAGGACGGACGCAGAGGCGTTCGGGCAGCGGCTCGGAGCCGCCGTGCGTGACCCACGCCACCTCCGGCGCGAATCCCTCGACGTGCTCCTTCTCCTTGTTGAGAAGCGTCTCGGGGATGAACATCGGCATATAAACGTTCTCGTGCCCTGTCTCCTTGAAGCGGGTATCGAGTATATTCTGAATGTTCTCCCAAATCGCGTAGCCGTACGGCCGGTATATCATGCAGCCCTTGACGCTCGTGTAGCCGATAAGGTCGGCCTTCGTGACGACGTCGGTATACCACTGGCCGAAGTCCTGCGCCATCGGCGTTATCGCTTCGACGAGTTTTTTATCGTTCTGCGCCATTTTATTTATCATCCTCGAAAGTTACAATATTTTCCCGCTATTATATCACAATGACGCGGCTTTGTCAATTATTCTAACCCGCACAGGCGTTTTAATGACAAAATTAATAAATAAGCAATGGAAAAACATCGCGACATATGATATAATGATTCAATATGATATAATGTACACCTATACCGTCCGGCCGGACGCGCCGGATCGCAGACGAAGAATAACAGCTTACGGATACCGAAAGGATAGATATAAAAATGCCCCGCACGATAGAAAAAGCCGAGAAGATGACGCTGCCGCTGATACCGCTCCGCGGCGTCGTCGCTTTCCCCGGCATACCGATAAATTTCGAGCTCTCCCGCGACATATCGATCGCCGCGTTCGAAGCGGCTCGCGATGACGACAACATCGCGCTGCTGCTGACGCAGAAGGATGCGTCGGTTGAGGACCCCGCAGCCGCCGATTTATACGAGGTCGGCGTCGTCGTAAAGATAAAGCAGTCGCTCAAAAACCCCGACGGCAAGATCCGCGTGATAGCGGACGGCCTGTGCCGCGCCCGCGTCATATCGATAACGCGCCGCAACGACAAATACATCGAAGCCGACGTGATGTCGAAGATAATAACGCCCGAGAGCGGACGCGACGTCCGCATCGAGGCGCTTATGCGCGAGGTTATCGCTTCGGCGGAGCAGATGCTGTCGTTTCTGCCCGCCGGTGCCGGCGACATGATGCTCGCCGCGCAGACGATAAAATCGCCGGGCCTGCTCGCCGACTTCATCGCCGCGAACGCGCTTGTCCGCATCGAAGACAAGCAGAAGGTTCTCGACGAATTCGACCCGATAGCGCGCTCGCAGGCGCTGATCGCCATCATCGAGGACGAGGTCGGTATGCTCCGCGTCGAAGCCGAGATTCACTCGAAGGTTCGCAGCAATATCGAACAGAATCAGCGCGATTACTACCTGCGCGAGCAGCTGAAGCAGATACAGGCCGAGCTTGAGGGCGAACCGGACGACGACGCAGCCGAATACATAAAAAAGATAAAGCAAGCCGCCCCGCCGGAGGAGGTCGCGAAAAAGCTGATGAAGGAGGCGTCGCGCCTCCGCCGCACGCCGACCGGTTCGCCGGAGGCCGCCGTCATACGCGACTACCTCGACGTCTGCATATCGATCCCGTGGAACAAGATGACGCGCGACCGCACCGACGTAGCCGCCGCGCGCAAGATACTTGACACCGACCACGACGGCCTTGACAAGGTCAAGCAGCGCATTTTGGAGTTCCTCGCTGTCAAGCAGCTCAACCCCGACCTGAAAAACCAGAT